>NZ_JBNPJV010000139.1:0-200 GCF_050312585.1 Pseudomonas sp. R19M | reverse complement strand
GGCACTGTGACCGTCCCAGCGCCGAGCGATGACGTGTTCATCGACAAGAGCACGCAGACCGTCAAGATCACCGACGCTACCGGCGGCAACTTCGAGAAACTGGAAGTTGCAGGCAACGGCGCGACCACCACGATCAACGACACCATCGACAAAGTCGATGTGGTCCTGACCGCGACCAACACTGTGGGCGAAGGCGGCAA
>NZ_JBNPJV010000032.1:0-117521 GCF_050312585.1 Pseudomonas sp. R19M | reverse complement strand
TTCCCCATGTGAGAGTAGGTCATCGTCAAGATTAAATTCCGAAACCCCATTTGCGAAAGCAGATGGGGTTTTGTTTTGGGCGATCGAAAATTCACCGGCACTCCCCGACAAATTTGCACAGTTATTTCTGAACCAGGCCACTAGAATAGGCACCTAACCATTTTTAGAGTCTGAGCCCTACTATGCCCGATCCGGTTGATACCCTTGAGGTGTCGGATTTACCGCTGGACGATCTGGTGGCATGCCATGAGTGCGACTTGCTGATGCGTAAACCGGTACTCGCCATCGGTGAGAAGGCCCAATGCCCACGCTGCGGATACGAGTTGTACGCTCATCGCCACAATGTCGTGGAGCGAAGCCTTGCCTTGGTAATTGCCGCGCTATTGCTTTACATCCCCGCGAACTTTTTACCTATCATGCAGCTCAATCTACTCGGGCAATCCTCCGAAGATACCGTCTGGACTGGCGTCGTCGGTTTGTTTGATACCGGCATGCAAGGCGTCGCGGTGGTGGTGTTCCTGTGCAGCATGGGCATTCCCCTGCTCAAATTGCTCTGCCAGTTGGCCGTGCTGCTCAGCATCCGCTGGAAGGTCGGCCGCAGCTATGGGTTGTTGCTCTACCGCATTTACCATCATCTGAAAGATTGGGGGATGTTGGAGGTCTACTTGATGGGCGTGCTTGTGGCGATCGTCAAACTCGCTGACATGGCCTCCATCACAGTCGGCCTGGGGCTCGTCTGTTTTGTCAGTCTATTAATCGTTCAAGTGCTGCTTGAGGTGGTGATGTCGCCCCATCAGATCTGGCAGGCGCTGTCTGGAGAGGATGATCATGCGAGCGATTGATGCAGGTATTCTGATTTGTACCGAATGCCACGAACTGAACAAGCAAGACCCTGACACCGATGAGCAGCTGTGCACGCGTTGCGGTGCGCTTATCCATGCCCGTCGCCCCAACAGCCTGGCGCGCACATGGGCATTGCTGATGACTGCGGCGATCCTGTACATCCCCGCGAACCTATTGCCGATCATGACCATCAATACCCTCGGCCAGGGCGACCCCAGCACCATCATGGCCGGCGTGATCCAGCTGGTGCAGCACGGTATGTACCCCATTGCGGCCGTGGTGTTCATCGCCAGTATCCTGGTGCCCACATTCAAGTTGGTGGGTATCGGTCTGTTACTGTTTTCGGTGCAGCGCCATCAACCGCTGTCCGCGCAACAACGCATTATCATGTACCGCTTCATCGAATTCATTGGCCGCTGGTCCATGTTGGATATCTTCGTGATCGCCATCCTGGTGGCGGTTGTAAACTTTGGCCGGCTTGCCAGTGTCGAGGCTGACCTCGGCGCTGCAGCGTTCGCCAGTGTGGTGATCTTGACGATGCTTGCCGCAGTAACTTTTGATCCCCGACTGATTTGGGATAACACGGAGTCGGACGACGACCATGAGTGATTTGCCTAAAGCTAAAACCCGCCCAGCCTCCAACTGGTCGGCCATTTGGGTGTTGCCCCTGATTGCCCTGATCATCGGTGGCTGGTTGGGATGGCGTGCCTATAACCAACAGGGCATCGAGATCCAAGTCCGTTTTGAAAGCGGCGAAGGTATTCAGGTCAACAAGACCGAAGTGGTCTACAAAGGCATGACCGTGGGTAAGGTCAAAGCCATGGCTCTGGATGACGAAGGCAGCAATCGCGGTGTGATCGCTACCATCGAAATGAACAAAGACGTTGAGCAGTATCTCAAGACCAACACGCGTTTCTGGCTGGTCAAACCCAGCGTCAGTCTTGCGGGTATCACCGGTCTTGAAACCCTGGTCTCAGGTAACTACATCGCTGCCAGTCCAGGTGATGGTGAACCCACTCGCAAATTCAAGGCGCTGTCTGAAGAGCCACCGTTATCTGACGCCAAGCCCGGTTTGCACTTGACCCTCAAGGCCGATCGACTCGGCTCGCTGAATCGTGGCAGCCCGGTGTTCTACAAGCAGATCCAAGTTGGCCAGGTCAAAAGCTACCTGCTCTCCGAAGACCAGAGCACCGTCGAGATCAAGGTCTATATCGAACCGACCTACGCCCACCTGGTGCGCAAACATACGCGGTTCTGGAACGCCAGTGGCATCAGCATCGACGCCAACCTCTCCGGCGTAAAGGTGCGCAGCGAATCCCTCTCCAGCATCGTTGCCGGCGGTATCGCCTTCGCCACGCCGGAGAATCGCAAGGACAGTCCGCCGACCGACCCGAGCCTGCCCTTCCGTCTGTATGAGGATTTTGATGCGGCCGCGGCCGGTATCAGGGTCAAGGTCAAACTGACCGATTTCGAAGGTTTGCAGGCTGGACGCACCCCCGTCATGTACAAAGGTATCCAGGTCGGTAGCCTGAAAACCCTGAAGATCGACCCAAGCCTCTCCAGTGCTAACGCTGAACTGACCCTCGATCCGCTCGCTGAGGAATACCTGGTGCAGGACACCCAGTTCTGGGTCGTCAAGCCGTCCATCTCACTGGCGGGCATCACTGGTCTGGAAGCCTTGGTCAAAGGTAACTACATCGCCATCCGACCTGGCGATAAAGGCGGCGCGCCACAGCGTGAGTTCACTGCTCGTGCCAAAGCTCCGCCGTTGGACCTGCGCTCCCCAGGCCTGCACATGGTGCTGCTCACCGATAGCCTCGGCTCCCTGGATGTGGGCAGTCCGATCCTCTACAAACAAGTCAAAGTCGGCTCGGTGCAGAGCTACCAGTTCTCCCGCAAGAACAAGCAGCTTGTGATCGGCGTTCACATCGAGAAGGAATACGAAAACCTGGTCAACGGTTCGACGCGTTTCTGGAATGCCAGCGGCGTCACCCTGACTGGCGGTCTGACCGGCGGCATCCAGGTCAAGAGTGAGTCGCTGGCCAGCCTGATGGCTGGCGGTATTGCTTTCGAGACCCCGGAGCCCAACGTACCCCTGAAAAGGCGCATTCCACGTTTCCGCCTGTTCGCTGACCGTGACGCGGCCAATCAGCATGGCACCCTGGTGACCATCAGGGTTGATCGCGCCGATGGACTGCGCCCGGGCACACCGGTACGTTTCAAGGGACTGGATGTGGGCAAGATCGAGAGCGTTGACCTGAGTGCCGACATGCAATCGGTATTGCTCAGCGCACGTATCACCCAAGTGGCCGATCGGATCGCGCGCGCAGGCAGCCAGTTCTGGGTGGTCAAGCCTGAGCTGGGCCTGATGAAAACGTCGAACCTGGAAACCCTGGTCACCGGCCAATACATCGAAGTGCAGCCGGCGGCGAAAAACGCCACTGCGCAGAAGAGTTTCGTCGCGCTGGACCAGCCTCCTGAAACCGCCCACCAGGAGGCTGGCCTGAGCCTGACACTCAGCGCCGCACGCCGTGGTTCGTTGAAAGAAGGTGTGCCGGTCACCTATCGCGAAGTCACCGTCGGCAAGGTCACGGGTTACGAGTTGGGCCAGACTGCGGACCGTGTCCTGATCCATATCCTGATCGAGCCCAAGTACGCGCCTTTGGTACGGAGTGGCAGCCGCTTCTGGAACACCAGCGGCTTCGGGGTCGACTTCGGGCTGTTCAAAGGTGCAACAGTGCGCACCGAGTCCCTGGAAACCTTGGTTGCCGGTGGTATCGCCTTTGCCACGCCAGACGGCGAGCGCATGGGCAACGCCGCACGGCCACAGCAAACCTTTGCGCTGTTCGACAAGTTCGAAGACGAATGGCTGACCTGGGCGCCTAAGATTCCTCTCGGCAAATAGACCGAGGCGCTGCCTTTCGCGAGTAAGCCCGCTCCCACATTCGCCCGCATTCCTACAGCGAACACTCGGTCAACTGTGGGAGCGGGCTTGCTCGCGAAGAGGCCTCCAAGGGCTTCACGCTACTCAAAACCATAAAAAAGGCCGCGATCCATCAGATCGCGGCCTTTTGCGTTTCAGCGCAGTGGATTAAACCTCATCCAACTCCGGCTCGTCCGCCTGCACGTTCATCGTTGCCTTCACCACATCGTGACGACGGATGTACTTCCAGTCCGCCTCATCGATGTAGATGCCGTTCGGCCCGCTGCCGCCTTCAAGGTCAATCGCCACCTGGGCGGACACCTGCGGCTTCACACTCGCCAGGATCGGTACGAAGCCCAGCTGCAAGCTGGTTTCCAGCAGCGCGGCCTGGTTCTTCTCGTCGATGTCCGCCGCCTCGTCGAGGTAGTACGGCAAGCGCACGCGTCCGGCCTGGTCGCGGTCCATCAAGTGCAGCAACAAGTACATGTTGGTCAGCGCCTTGATGGTCATGGTGGTGCCGTTGGACGCCGCGCCGTCGATGTCGGTGTGAATCACCGGTTGGCCGTGCACCTTGGTGATCTCGAACGCCAGCTCGAACAAGTCCTTGAGGCCCAGCTGGTTATGGTTGGCGGCTACCAGGCGTGCCAGGTATTCCTTGGCCTCTTCGTTCTTGTTGTCCTGCTCGGCGCTCTGGCTGAGGTCGAACACCGACAAGGTTTCGCCTTCCTCATACTGACCGGCACTGTGGATGATCTGGTCGATATGCTTGAGCGCCTCCTTGTTCGGCGCCAACACGATGCGAAAGCTCTGCAGGTTGGACACCTGACGCTTGTTGATCTCGCGGTTGAACAAGGCCAACTGGTGTTCCAGGCTGTCGTAGTCACTACGGATATTGCGCAGGGTACGTGCGATATCGGTGACCGCCGCACGGCGCGCCTTGCCCAGTGTCAGGGCTTCGTCGGTACGGTGCGCATAGGCGTTGATCAACAGTTGCAGGCGGCGTTCTACGTCATCTTCGCTGTCGAACTTGGCCACGCCCTTGAGGCGTACCTGCGCATACAACGCTTCGATCTGGCCATCGGCGCGCAGCAAACCTTGCCAGCTGTCCTGGTAGTCATTGAGCAGTGGCAGCAGGTTGTCCATGGAGTCGTCGACCGGGTCCATGAACGGCGTGCCGAACGGCAAGTCCGCCGGCAGCAGTTGGCGACGGCGCAAGGCGTCATCCAGCGTGCGCTGCTTGGCTTCCATATCCGCGATCTGACGGCCGACCAGTTGCAACTTGGCCGACAATTGCTGAACGCGCTCGGTGAAGGCATCGCTGGAGCGTTTCAACTCATCCTGGGCGGCTTCCATCTGCGCCAGGCTTTCCAGTTTTTCGCCTTCTTCGGCACTCAGGGTTTGCGTACGGCGGAAGTCTTCCAAGGCCTTTTGCGCATCCAGCACTTGCTGGTACAGCGCTTCGGTCTGGGTCTTGCTCGCCGCGCGGTCAGCAGCGACCGCCTGTTGCGTCTTGAGCTGCTTGAGTTCTTTTTCCAGGCGTTCTTTCTGGTCACGCAGTGCTGCGCGATCCGCCAAGGCTTGCAACGCCGGTGGCTCGATGTGGGAGATGTCGATGGACAGCCCCGGCACTTCGAAGCGCTCGCCCTTGAAGCCGTCGAGGATCTGCTCCAGGGATTTGACCCACTGGCCGTCCTCGTCCAGCGTGATGCCGTGCTCACCCAATGGCAGGCTGAACAGCGAACTGTTGAACAGGCGCATCAGACGTTCGACATCCTGCTGCGAGAACTCTTCACGCAGTTTGGCGTAGCTGTTGTTGTCCGCGTGGTCGAGCTGCTGCCTGACCGACTTCAAGCGTTTTTCCAGATCCCGCAGACGCTCGTCCAGATCCTCGGCGCTGAATTGTCGCGACTGCGCCAGGGCACCGGCCAATTCATCGTGGGCATCCTTGGCCGCCAGCAGTTGCTGCTCCAGCACCTTGACGTCATTGACCAAGGCAAAGCGATGCTTGAGCACCGACAACTCGCCCAACCAGCGCTGAATACCGCTGATCTCCCGCTCCAGGCGCATCAGCTCCTGGGTGCCGCCGCGCTGGTCGTTCTGCAGTGCGTCCTGCTCGTTGCGGTAGTGCTCGGCCTGGATCGTCAGTTCTTCCTTGCGCGCACTGGCGTAATCCGACCAAGTGCCCAGCAACGAATCCAGCAACGGCGACAGGCGATGCAGTTTGCCGCGCAGGATATCGCGCTGCTTCACACCATTGGACAGTGCCTCGACCAAAGGCCCCGCGGCCACCAGCGAGTTGTAGTCCTGTTCCATGCGTCGTACATCACGGAAGGCCTCTTCGCATGCAGCGATGTAATCGACACTGCCGGAACGCAGGCTGTGTTCGAACGCATCGAGGAACAATTGCTTGAGCTTGGCCGCGGTGATTTCGCGCATGTGCAGCAGGTTGATAAACAGTGCCCGGAACGTCTTCAGGCTCTGCTCGCTGGTGGAGCGTAGCGGAATCAGGGTCAGGTCCAGTGGGATCGACGTATGGCCGCCCACCAGCAGGCGACGCAGTTCATCGGGCTTGAGCTCATAGGCTTTCAGGCCTTCGCGCTCAAGGTTGGTGAACAGCTCTTTCTGGCGCAGGCAGGTATCGTTTTTCTGGTAATGGGCCAGGTCCAGCTTGCCGGCATAGGCAAAGAACTGGTGGCCGAAACCGCCCCCCGGGCCACGTCCGACCACACCGATCACGTGGGGGCCGTGAGGCAGGGAGACTTCCACGAGGATGTAGCTGGTGTCACTGGCGAAGTAGAAGCGCCGCGATTGTTCCAGGGTGTACTTGCCGAAACTCATGTCCGACATGCGCGCCAGGATCGGGAACTGCAAGGCGTTGATCGACGCGGATTTGCCCAGGTTGTTCGCGCCATAGACCGACAGCGGTTCTTCCAGTGGGAACAAGCCCAGGCTGTAGCCGGCGGTGTTCAATAGGGCGAAACGGCGGATGCCGTAGCGTTCCTTGCTCATGCGTCGGTCTCCTGTTCTTCTGCAATGGCACGAGCCAGGGCGTCTTCTTCGCTTTCTTCGGTAAAGTCACTGAGGTCCAGCGGGTCATCGGTTTCCAGCAGTTTTTCATCGCTGTCTTCGTCGATGATCACCGGTGCCGGCAATGGCAACACGCTGTGGATGCTGGCGGCCAGGTCGCGATCCTGCTGTACCGACAGGCACACATCAAGGAAACGGTGCATCGGCGGCAGGAAGCGGTACACGCCGTTGTCTTCGCTGGCAAAACCCAGTTGGGTCATGCGGCGCATGATTTTCTCTTCGAGTTCTTCCTGGGTCTGCACTTCGGCCTGGATAAACAGGTCGCGGTACTTCTCCAGCAACGACGGCAGCTCATCGCGGCCCAGGCTGCCACCGTCCAGCACGGCGATCGGGTCGCGGCCCTGGTCGGCCAGATGTTCGACGATGATGAAGGTGAACAACGCCAGGCGCTGCGCGGTCTTGTTCACTTGCGCGGCGGCCACGGCGGTGTCCGGCACGAAATAGTAGAAACCCCGGGTGTCGCAGACCAATTCAAAGCCCAGGGCCTTGAACAGCGTGCGGTACTGGTCCTGGAAGTTTGACAATTGTGCATACAGTTCAGGGTCGCGGCGGCTGACGTGGTAACCCTTGAACAGCTCGCGAAAAATCGGCGCCAGCTGGGACAGTTCGGATAGATCAAGATGCATAAGGCGTGCTCGCAGAATTCTCGGCGGCGTCAGGCGTGGCCGGGAGCAGGGCGAATGAGCGCAGGCTGACCTGGTGCTCGTGTGTGTGGTAATCGCGGCGTTCCAGGCGTTCGCGCTTGAAACGTTTTTCCCGCGAGAGGCGCGAGAACCAGTACAGCAACTCATCGGTGGCACCGTCCGGTTCCTGTTCCAGCAGCCAGGTCATCAGGTCCGGCATCGGCAGCGCGTCTTCGCAGCGTTCGAGCATTTCCTTGACCGTGCGCGGCGCGCGTTGGGCTTCGCCTCTGTGGGATTTGTGCGCCTTGGGGAAGCGTGCCGGTTTCGGCTCGAAATTCGCCAGGGCGTACACATAGGCTTCCACCTGGCTCGCACTGCCGAGAAAGGTGCTTTGCGGCCGGGTAAACATGGGCAACGCCGCTTGCGGCACCGCGTCCAGCCCTTTGCGGCGAATCGCCGACAAGGCCAGCGCCGCGCCTCGGGTCACGGCGTTGTGCCGACGGGCTTCTTCACGCAGCGGCAACAGCAGTTCGCGCGCATGACGCAAGGTCAGCTGGGCACTGGTCTGCATTTCAAGAATGCGCGCGTGGGTGCGCAGCAGCATGTCGTCGTCCACCAGGTGACCCAGGCGCTGTTGCTCGGTGAGCAGGCGCAGCAGCACATTCTCGACCTTGCGCACGCCCTGTTCGAAGGCGCCATCGGCGTTCACCAGTTGGATCATCGGTTCGACGTATTCATCCCAGGTTGCCAATACCTCGGCGTAACGCTGGCGCAGCGGTATCTGCCGGTCACTGGTCTTGGCGCGGTCGGCCACTGCGGCGAGGGCCTGTTCGTCGTTGGCGAGCTTTTTCAGCACGTCACGCACACGCATGTCGAGCAGGCGCAGTTGACGGGCCAGGTCGTGGCCGTCACGGATATCGAACGCATCTTGGATGTAGCCTGCCAAGCGTTCCAGATGGCGCAGGTAGGCTTCGATTTCCAGGCACAGGCCAAGCCGGTGCTCCTTGCGAAGATAAGCCAGGAAGTCATGGATCTGCGCATTGAGCTCGAAACGGTTCGGGCTCTTAGCGACAGGCACCAGGATATCCAGGCGAATCCATACGTCCAGCAGGTTGGTGATGTCCTGGGGCGTGCTGTCCAGTTGTTGGGCGGCCAATTGTGCGCGCAGCTCGCCCAGGCTCAAGGTGCCTTGGTCGAAGTGTTCACACAGTGGCTCCAGTAAGGCCCAGTGTTCGGCGAGGGCGCGTAGGACGCGCTTGGGTTCGATCATGGGAATGGCCGGCTGGTTGGCGATTAAAAGTCGCGATTGTACTGCATCAGGCGCGGGATTTATCCACAGCCGGTCAGCGCGCAGTGGGCGATTGTTGCCGAACAGCGGTAGAATCCTCGCTCTTTACTTATCCACAAGTGGCCGAGCTGTGCTTATCGAGTCCCGACGTCGCGCTTACTTGACCGCCATGCAGGTGGTCAACTGGCTGCCCCGCACCGAACTGCCGTTTGCCGCGCCGTCGCGGCCTGAGCTGTTGCAGGCGCTTGAACCCTATGAGGCGTTCGAGTCATCGGGCGAAGAGGCCGCAGCGCCCGTGGCGGTGGTCAACCCCGTAGCCCAAGCGCGCCCTGTGGTCGAGCGAGCGAAGATCGAAGTACCGCGCCCATCGCCGGTGACCAAGCCGGTGGTGGCTGAAGAGACTGCGCCGGTGGTCAAGGCGCCGGTAGTGCCGCCACCGCGCTTTGCCCTGCAATTGCTGCGCGCCGGTCGTTGCCTGTTGCTGGTGGAACTGCCCACTGGCGAGCGTTTCCAGACCCGCGACCCGGCCTATATGCTGCTCAAGGACATGCTGCGCGCCGCCGGCCTGCCCGACAGCCCGCAAATCGTCGGCGACCCGGTGCGCTGGCCGCTGCTGGTACGCGGCACCATGGACCAGGGCCCGGAAGCTGCGCGGGATTTTGTGCAAGGCTTTGTGTCGGCGCGCCTGGAAGACGAACCCTGTGCATGCCTGTGGCTGATCGGCCTGCCCGCCGTGCGTTTCGCCGGCGAGGCCAATGCCGAAGCCTGGTACCGTGAACTTCAGGTCGAGGGCCTGGGCCTGGTCTGGGCCCTGCCGGGCCTGGAATTATTAATGGAAGAGCCACAGCGTAAGGCTGATGTCTGGCAAGCCATGCGCCGGCTGATGGCGCGCTGGAAAACGACTGATGAGTGAGGCTTTATCCTTCCGCCCGATGACCGAGGCTGACCTCGACGCGGTGCTGAAAATCGAATATGCGGCGTTCAGCCATCCGTGGACCCGCGGGATTTTCCTTGATGGCTTGGGCAAGTATCAGATCTGGCTGATGTTCGAAGGCGAGCAACAAGTCGGCCACGGCGTTGTACAGATCATCCTCGATGAAGCGCATTTGCTGAATATCACCGTCAAGCCGGAAAACCAGGGCCGCGGCCTGGGCTTGGCGTTGTTGGAACACCTGATGTCCCGCGCCTACGCCGCCAACGCTCGCGAGTGCTTCCTCGAAGTGCGCGACAGCAATACCAGCGCGTTCCGCTTGTATGAGCGCTACGGCTTCAACGAAATCGGGCGTCGGCGCGATTACTACCCCGCCGTGGGTGGCCGCGAAGATGCCGTCGTGATGGCCTGCACCCTCGTCGACTAGGGCACAGGCCTCGTGTGGGAGCGCCTGCTCCCACATTCAGCTCCAGTGGTGTGTCAGCGGCTACCGTCTACCGGGTCGATGTCGGCCAACTCGGCTTCATCCAATCCATTGCCGCCGCCAATCTCGTCTTCATCGACAATGCTCAGGTCATAATCGGCAGCGTCGCCATCGCCTGCTTCCCGAGCATCCCGCGCACCGTCTTCATGGATCAGGGTTTCCGGGCTCATGTCATCGTCGGTCGACTCATGAGCGGCCGTCGAAGCCCCGGTCATGCCGGCCTCCCGTGCCCGTTCAGCGGGTATCAGGTGCTCGCGCTCACGCGGGGGCATCTCTTCACCTATCTGGGCCGTTGGCTCCTCTTCGTCAAAATCCAGCTCACGCATCGAGCCCATGCGATCTTCGTTGTCATCAATCGGTTCGGGCTGCGTGGCGCCGTAGGGGCGTCGTGATTCGGTCATGGCCAATCCTCATACTGTGGGGCTTATAGTGTGTGGACAGGCGCAGCAGCCTAAAGATTCAAGCTAATTAGCACTCAGCGTGACCCGGACGACGGGTTGTCAGTCACAAAACTGCGCACCATTCCTGAGGCTTTCCCTGATGAACGAACTACAAGACTTACTTGATAACAACGAACGCTGGGCGGACGCGATCAAACAGGAAGATCCCGAATTCTTCGCCAAGCTCGCCCGCCAGCAGACGCCGGAATACCTCTGGATCGGCTGCTCCGATGCCCGCGTACCGGCTAACGAGATCGTCGGCATGCTGCCGGGTGATCTGTTCGTGCACCGCAACGTGGCCAACGTGGTGCTGCACACCGACCTCAACTGCTTGTCGGTGATCCAGTACGCGGTCGACGTGCTCAAGGTCAAACATATCCTGGTGACTGGTCACTATGGCTGCGGCGGCGTGCGTGCCTCGATGCAAGACCGCCAGTTCGGCCTGATCGACGGCTGGCTGCGCACGATTCGCGACCTCTATTACGAGAACCGCGACCTGCTGGCCCAATTGCCCACCGAAGAAGAGCGCGTCGACCGTCTCTGCGAGTTGAACGTGATTCAGCAGGTGGCCAATGTCGGCCACACCAGCATTGTGCAAAACGCCTGGCACCGTGGGCAGAACCTGTCGATCCATGGCTGCATCTATGGCATCAAGGATGGTCGCTGGAAGAGCTTGAACACCACTATCAGTGGCTTTGAGCAGTTGCCGCCACAGTATCGCTTGCGCCCACTGGGTGAAGCCTAAGGGCTTTTGCGCATCCGCCACTGTTTCATGAACGCCTGTCCCTCGGTGTTCAAGGGCTCCTGGCTGCCGGTGATCCACCCCCGGCAGTTCAGCTCGCCACATTGGCAAGCGAACTGCCGGAACAACACGTCCTCGGTGCTCGCGTAATCCATGCTCAGGATTGAGCCGGCGCGCAAGGGCTGCACGGTCCACACCTCCAGGTAGGTGGTGTCGAAAAACACGTTCGGGTTGCACGAGTGCATCAATAAGCCGGCGAACCAGCGGTCGTACAAGTGGATGCGTGACGACAACTGCAAGGTATGCAGGCGTCGCTCGCTGACCGCGTAGCCGGAGACTTTGGCGATGCGCACGCGGGCGTCGAAGGCTACGCGGGCCTTGACCCCGGCGCCGACACCCTCAATGTCGTGCAAAACCTTGAATTGCTTGGTCGAAGGGTAACCCTGTTCAACAAGCAGTGTCTTGAAGGGGTAAAGGCAGTCATTTACAGACGCTTTGGCCTTATCCATGGCATGAGTTTTCATGACTCTCCTGGGTTAGGCTGCATCGACTTGCTGATGTTGTCTGACTACCAGTCTCGCAGCTGATGGGGGCTGCTCAAGAATCGTCGAAGTTGGATCCGGTTTCTACTGTCAAATCTGACAGTAGAAACCCGGGTTTTTTGCGTGATTACAACGCTGGGGCTGCGAGGGTGGGGACTGGAGCGGCGGTTTTCAGTTGTTTGAGCTGGGCCTTGATGACCGGCGTGGCGCATTTGGCATTGGCTTGCTCCGGTGTCAGGTTGCGCACGGAGGTGTAGAACAGCTCACAGGTCTGCTCCTTGCGCGTGACTTGCCAGGTATTCATGCACGCTTGAAGCAACACATTGGGATCGCCGGCCGGTTTCTGCCCCATCCCCGCTTGCCAGCAGGCGGCGCTCAAATCCTGACCCATGACCTTCAAGCCCGCTTCATCGGCCTTTTGCTCATTACCGTCATAGGTGGCCGGGTCAGCCGCATACCAGATGTAACTGGGATGGTTGGAGCCCAGCACCGAGACCGTTTTGCCGGCGGCCGGGCTGATCTGCGCCAGGCCCAGCACACCGACGGTCTGGCCGTATTGCTGCTTGATCCAATTGCGCACCGGTGCGCCGAACGCGACCATCGGCAAGGAGCCACTTGGCATCAGGCTCAGCTCCTGGACCATGCGTGTCTGGTAGCTGTTGAAATAGCTGTAGACGCCTTCCAGATCCTTGCCCGCGTTAGACGGTGCAGCGACGGGAGCGATATCGATGATCGTCTGGTACGCAGGCGTTTCTGTGGCCGGGATACCGTTGTCGGTGAGCAAGGTCGCCCAACGGTCGGTCGTGGCCGATTCCAGGTAGTCCTGGGCCTGGGTCAGTGAGTAGTCCGGCGGGAAGTGCAGCAGCTCAATGCTCTTGCGGTTTTCCAGGGCCATGCCCAACGGCAGGAACAGGTACCAGTTGTACGCCCACTTGCCGTCGCTGTTGAGCTTGCTGGCGCCTTGGTAAGCCAGGTCGGCGGTGTCGAGCAATTTGCTCAAAGGCTGGCCGTAGTTGTCAGGCACGCCGCTGAAGGTCGCCGAGAGCTGACCCTCGTGGGTCTTCACGCTGACCTTGGCGCGGCTGTAGCCATCACGCTGCAGGCTCTGGTTCAAGTAGTGCTCGACGGTCTGTTCCAGCGACCAGGGCCGAAAGCAGATCACGTTGCAATTATTGGGGAAAGCGAACAACTGGGTGACGCGCTGCGTACTGCCTAGCGGCACTTCGATATCAGCCTGGACGGCCGCACTCCCCAAGAGTGCGGCCAGGGCAAAAGACAACCGGGTCGGTTTGAACATGCTTGATTCCTTGTCAGCGAAAGCCCGTCTGCGCGGGGTGAAAGCCCACCCCCACACAGTAGCGGCTGACCAGCAAAACTGCGTGTTAAATCGCCCGGTGTGTCGCTATTGGATAAGAAAACCTACACATTGAACTGCAATGCGTTGCTCAAGTCGCCCATGGGCTTCTGGCCACGGGCGATCATCGCGTCATCCCGTTGCTTGAGACCGTCCAGTTTCTCCAACTGGAATACCCGGGTGATCAAGCGCAGGATCGATGCTGTGTCGTACACCGTATGGTCAACCGTGCCTTTACGGGCAAATGGCGACACCACCAGCGCCGGCACCCGGCTGCCCGGGCCCCAACGGTCGCCCTTGGGCGGAGCAACGTGGTCCCACCAGCCGCCGTTTTCATCCACGGTGAGCACCACGACCATGTTTTTCCACTGCGGGCTTTCCTGCAGGACTTTCAAGGCGCGGGCGATGTGGCGATCACCCGATGCCACGTCGGCGTAACCGGCGTGCATGTTCAGATTGCCCTGGGGCTTGTAGAAGGTCACGGCGGGCAGCTTGCCGGCCTGGGCTTCGGCGAAGAATTTGTTGGTGCTGGCCTCATCGCCCAAGCCGCCGTCGCGCAGGCGTTTGTCGCGTTCAGCGCGATTTTCCGGCCCTTGTTGCTTGAAATAGTTGAATGGCTGGTGGTGGTACTGGAAGTTCGGGATCTTCGGGATGCCGCCCGAATCCTTGAACTGGTCCAGGGTCGCTTGCCATGCGCCGGCATACCAGGCCCAGTCGACGTTCTTCTTCGACAACTTGTCGCCGATGTGTTCGTGGGTCTGCGGTACCAGTACGTTGGGCAGATCGGCCTTGGCGTAGTCCGGGTTTTGCGGGTCGCGAATCCAGGTCGGCCAGTAGGGCGGCGCCAAGGTATTCACGCCGTAACCATCCGGGGTCAGTGCGCTAGGACCGAACTGGGGTGGGCCGGTCATGGCGCTGGCGGGGGACTTGTCCAATGGCTTGAGACGAGTGTCGGTCGGGTCATCGCTTTGCAGCGTGGCGATCTGGGCCTTGGCGACCGATTGCGCAGCATTGGGATAAAACGGCGCGGTAGCGCTGATCAGATACTGGTGGTTAAGGAACGAGCCACCAAATGCTCCCTGGAAGAAGTTGTCGCACAGTACAAATTCCTTGGCCACGTCCCACAGGCGCAGGGAGTAACGGCTCTGGGCGTAATAACCCATTACCAGACCACCGGAATCGGCCCAGGCGACGAAGTTATCGTTCTTGCCGCCGTTGATCTGCATCTGGTTTTGATAGAACACGTGCCACAAATCACGGGTGACCAGGCTCAGCGGCAGGTCTTCGGCGTTCGGCCCCTTGAGGGCAAACGGTGCGTTGGGCAGGTTTTCCTGGAATTGCACTTCACTGGGATAGGTCACTCCATCCACCGTTTGTGGGCCGACTTGCAACACACCGCCCCAGGCCGGTGGCAATGTGCTCAGCAGGCTGCCGTCGCGGTCGCGTTGCTGGGTGTCTGCGGCCGACAGCGCCGACAAAGGTTTCTCTACGCCAGGGAAGTCCGCAAACAGATTGTTGAAGCTGCGGTTCTCGGCATAAATCACCACCACGGTTTTCACCTGCTCGTGCAGAGCCTTGTCCAGCTCTTGCGGCGTCAGTGGCCGCTCCACCGGTTTGCCCGGCGTCTGGTTGGCGTTGCCGCAGGCACTCAACGTCGCGCCTACCCCCAGCACCGCCGCGCCCCCCAGGAAGCGCCGGCGGCTGGTATTGACCGGCGGTTGGGCTACGGAATCGGCGGAAGGGCGTTCTTCGTGCTCGTCACTCATTGCTGGGAGTCCTTGCTGGCGAGATGTTGCAAGATATTTCGCAGGACGGTAGCAATGCAATGTGACGGAACGAAGACAGTGATGTGAGCAGCCAGACGTGTCTACACGCGCCCCGCGCTGCTAGACTTGCCCGATAATGGATGTCACCGGGGTGAACCGTGAAACCTTCAACCGCGCTGGATCTGAAGCGAGCGGCCGTCAGAGAAGTGGTGGGCCGTTTTCGCATTTCAAACCCAAGGGTATTTGGGTCTGTATTGCTGGGTACCGACCAAGAAGGGAGCGACCTTGATTTGCTGGTCGATGCGCCGCCGGGGACCACACTATTTGATCTTGGTGGGCTGCAAGTCGAGCTTGAAGATCTATTAGGGGTCAATGTGGATCTACTGACGCCTGCCGATTTGCCTTTGAAGTTTCGCGCGAAGGTGTTGGCTGAGGCGCGGCCGGTATGACTGCAAACCGCCTCGGGGATTATCTGGACCACATAAGGCAGGCCACTGTTGATGCGATCAGCTTTGTCGAAGGCTTGAGCAAAGATGAGTTTTTGGAGGACAGGCGTACCCAGCAAGCGGTGGTTATGAGTTTGATCATCATCGGTGAAGCCTCAACGAAAATCATGGATCAACATGCGGAATTCGCTGCGGCTCATTCACACGTTCCTTGGCGCAGCATGCGCGGAATGCGCAACCGGATCGCCCACGGCTACTTCGATATCAACCTGGATGTGGTTTGGGACACGATCCAGATCGCATTGCCTGATTTACTCGAGTGTCTCCCTGTTGCTCCTGCATGAAGCACCTGTTGCAACAGGTGCTTCACCCGTTGATTAAGGCATCACCGGCGGCAAATACTTCAACGTCGTCCCCAGCGCCCACAGCAGGAACAGCACCAACGGCGTATGCACCAGCAGTTGCACGAACGAAAATCCGATCAGATCCCGTGCCTTCAACCCCAACACGCCCAGCAGCGGCAGCATGTAGAACGGGTTGATCAGGTTCGGCAACGCTTCGGCGGCATTGTAGATCTGCACCGCCCAGCCCAGGTGATACTGCAGGTCATTGGCCACTTGCATCACATAAGGCGCTTCGATGATCCACTTGCCGCCGCCTGACGGAATAAAGAAGCCCAGGACCGCCGAGTACACGCCCATCAATAGTGCGTAGGTGTCGTGGGAGGCGATAGAGGTAAAGAAGGTCGAGATATGGTGCGCCAGGGTCTGGCCATCGCCGCCCTTGACCACGGTCATCAACGCAGCGATCGAGCCGTACAGCGGGAACTGGATCAGCACGCCGGTGGTGGTCGGCACGGCGCGAGCCACTGCATCGAGGAAGCTGCGCGGACGCCAGTGCAGCAGTGCGCCGACCATGATGAACAGGAAGTTGTAGGTGTTCAGCCCCGAGATCGCACTGATCGCCGGCTTGGTCGAAAACTCATGGAACAGCCAGCCGGCGGCCAGCAAGGCCAGCAGCATGGTCAGCAGCGGGCTGTGTTCCAGCCATTCGCCAGGGCGGCTCGGTGCTTGCGGCTTGGGGAGGTTGAAGGCTGGGTCGACGCCACACGCCTTGGCATCGCGGGCGCTGTTCGGCCCTGGTGCGGTGGCGTAGGCGATGATCAGCGAGACTACGATCAGCGCCAGCAACAGCACGCCGGATTGCCACAGGAAGATGGTGTCGGTGAACGGGATCATCCCGGTGATCGACAGGATCGAGGGCGGCAAGCTCGCCGGGTTGGCCTGCAACTGCGCGGCGGATGACGACAACCCCAGCGCCCACACCGCGCCCAGCCCCAAATAGGCAGCCGCACCGGCGGCGCGGTAGTCCATGCGCAAATCCGTGCGTCGGGCCAGTGCGCGTACCAGTAGCCCACCGAACACCAGGGACAGGCCCCAGTTGAGCAAGGAGGCGACCATGGAAATCAACGCGACCCAGGCCACGGCCGAGCGGCCGTTCTTCGGGATACGCGCCAGCCGGTCGATCAACTTCACCGCAGGCGGCGAGCTGGCCACCACATAACCACCGATCACCACGAAGGCCATCTGCATGGTGAACGGGATCAAACTCCAGAAACCGTCACCAAAAGCCTTGGCGGCTTCGGTGGGCGCGGCGCCCATGCCCAGGGTCGCCACGGCCACGATGATCACGGCGAGGGCGGCAAACACCCAGGAGTCAGGAAACCAGCGCTCGGCGAAATTGGAGCAGCGCAGGGCAAAGCGGGCATAGCGGCTTTCTTCGATAGCATCGGCCACGAGTCATTCCTCTTGTATTTATTATGAGGTTCGGCAGTTTTACGGCATGTTCCGCTACGGCTATTGATATGGGAATGCAGTTATCTTCATCGATCAATGAGGAAAACAAATATATCTGTCGTGATTGCCATCATTGGGCTCAGCTCATAACCTGCACGCCATTTTGTTTGTCTGCCGAGCTTTCACATGACTGCCACCTTCTCTTCACAGGCGCAGCGTTTTTCCCGCTCCGACTACAAAACCCTGGGCCTGGCCGCCCTCGGCGGCGCCCTGGAAATCTATGACTTCATCATCTTCGTATTCTTCGCGCTGACCCTCAGCCAACTGTTCTTCCCGCCGGAAATGCCGGAGTGGCTGCGCCTGCTGCAAAGCTTCGGCATCTTCGTCACCGGCTACCTCGCACGCCCGCTGGGCGGCATCCTGATGGCGCACTTCGCCGACCATCTGGGACGCAAGCGTGTGTTCAGCCTGAGTATTCTGATGATGGCCTTGCCGTGCCTGCTGATCGGGATCATGCCGACGTACGCGCAAATCGGCTATTTCGCACCGCTGATTCTGCTCGCCTTGCGCGTGCTGCAAGGGGCGGCGGTCGGCGGCGAAGTGCCCAGCGCCTGGACCTTTGTCGCCGAGCACGCCCCGATCCATCACCGCGGCTACGCCCTGGGTTTCCTGCAAGCCGGCCTGACCTTCGGCTACCTGCTTGGTGCCCTCACCGCGACGCTGCTGGCGCAACTCTTCAGCCCCGCCGAAATCCTCGATTACGCCTGGCGCTTCCCGTTCCTGCTCGGTGGTGTGTTCGGTGTGATCGGCGTCTGGCTGCGCCGCTGGCTCAGCGAAACCCCGGTGTTCCTCGAAATGCAGGCACGCCGCCAGGCCGCTGCCGAACTGCCGCTGCGCACCGTGCTGCGTGAGCATCGCGCCGTGTTGCTGCCGGCGATGATCCTCACGTGCGTACTGACATCGGCCGTGGTGGTACTGGTGGTCATCACCCCGACCATGATGCAGAAAACCTTCGGTATGAGCCCCAGCCACACCTTCGCCTTGAGCGCGTTGGGCATTGTTTTCCTGAACATCGGCTGCGTGCTCGCCGGCCTTTTGGTCGACCGCATCGGCGCCTGGCGTGCGGTGCTGGTCTACAGCCTGCTGCTGCCGATAGGCATCGCGGTGTTGTACGCCAGCCTGATCGCCGGTGGCGTATGGCTGGGCGCGGCATACGCCTTGGCGGGCTTGAGTTGTGGCGTAGTCGGTGCGGTGCCGTCGGTGATGGTCGGGCTGTTTCCGGCGCAGGTGCGGGTGTCGGGGATTTCCTTTACCTACAACATTGCCTACGCGCTATGGGCGAGTACCACGCCGCTGTTGCTGATTGCGCTGATGCCGACCAGTCCGTGGATTTGTGTGGGTTACTGCGCGGTGATGGGGGCGGTGGGGGTGGCGAGTGTGGCGCTGTTTGGCAAGCGCCACACCTTGGCTGCCTGAGGCTCAGGTCAGAAAATGCCAGAGCAACAGCGTCCCGATCAAACCTACGACCGACACAATAGTCTGCAGTACCGACCACACCCAGATCGTCTGCTTGAGCTGTAAGCCGAAGTACTCACGCACCATCCAGAACCCGGCGTCGTTGACGTGGCAGAAGAACACCGAGCCTGCGCCAATCGCCAGGGCTACCAATGAGCTCTGCGTTGCCGCCAGCCCGGCCATCATCGGCGCGAGAATGCCGGCTGTGGTGGTCGTGGCGACGGTCGCTGAGCCGGTGGCCTGGCGCAAGGCCACGGCGATCAGCCAGGCGAGTAAGAGATAAGGCATGTGTGCGCCTTCGGCGACCTTGCTGATGGTCTGGCTGACACCGGCGTCGAGCAGGGTTTGCTTGAGGCCGCCGCCGGCGCCGATGGTCAGCAGCAGTACGGCGATGGGTGCGAGCGCTTTGCGCAGGGTATTGCCGACGTCGGCGCGGGGCATGCCGGCGGCCCAGCCCAGGCAGATCACGGCGGCGATCACGGCGAGGCCGAGGGCGATCAGTGGTTCACCGAGGAACTTCAAGGTCAGGCCGATGCTGCTTTCTGCCGGCAGCGCGACTTTGGCCAGGGTGCTGCCCAGCATCAGAATCACCGGCAACAGAATGATCAGCAACGACACCCCAAAGCTCGGCTGGCGCGGGGCCTTGGGCGGTGCGCTGAACAGCGCGCCGATATCGGCCGGTTCATCCACGTGCAGGCGTTTGGACAGCCAGTTGCCATAGATCGGGCCAGCCAGCATCACGGCCGGTACCGCCAGGCAGAAGCCCAGCAACATGGTCAGGCCCAGGTCGGCGTGCAACGCGCCCACCGCAATCAGCGGCCCGGGGTGCGGCGGCATCAGGGCGTGCAGGGTGGTCATGCCCGCGAGCGCCGGGATGGCGATTTTAAGCAGTGGCTGGTTCGAACGCTTGGCCATCACGAAGATGATCGGCACCATCATCACCAGGCCCACTTCGAAGAACAGTGGCAGGCCGATGACCATCGCCACCAGGGCCATTACCCACGGCAATGACTTGCCCTTGCCCAGCCCGAGCAACGTGGTGGCGATGCGGTCGGCTGCGCCGGATTCGGCCATCAATGCGCCGAGCATCGAGCCCAGCGCAATGATGATGCCGGCCTCACCGAGGATCGCCCCGGCGCCTTTGCTGAAGGCTTTGGCAACTTCTTCCGGCGGTAACCCGGCGCCGACACCGGCGATAAAGGTGCCGATCAGGATCGACAGGAACGGCGGTAATTTGGTCGCGCTGATCAGCACGATGATGCTGGCGATGGCCAGCAGGACGCAAAACATGAGGCGTGTGTCGTGAACCATCCACGCAGCAGTCGATAACTCCAAGAGGGAACTCCTTATCGAACAGGTTGGCTAATATGTTTCTTTTTGTTTCCTGCTCGAAAAGCATACCCGATAGAGCGGTTCCACAGCGTTCATGAGCGATTTTGGTGCGGCCAATGTAACGGCGAGCTGGCGAGCGGATGACAAGTTTGCAATGCAGGTCCGAAGATCTGGCCTATAGCTCTATGATCGACGGACACCCTCACAGGAAGACATTTCATGAGTGCAGGACATAGCCACGCCCAAGTACGCGCCGGCCACGAAAGAAAACTCTGGTTTGCCCTGGGGTTGACCGGCAGCTTCATGATCGCCGAGGTGATCGGTGCCTTCATCACCGGCAGCCTGGCACTGTTGTCGGACGCCGCGCACATGATGACCGACGCCTTGGCCCTGGCGATTTCCCTGGTGGCGATCCAGGTCGCCAAGCGTCCCGCCGACCGCAAGCGCACCTTTGGCTACGCCCGTTTCGAAATCCTGGCGGCGGCGTTCAATGCGCTGCTGCTGTTCGCCGTGGCGTTCTACATCCTCTACGAAGCCTATCAACGGTTACAGGCGCCCGCCGAAATCCAGTCCACCGGCATGCTGGTGATCGCGGTGCTGGGGTTGGTCGTCAACCTGATCTCCATGCGCCTGCTCAGCGCCGCCAGCGGCGAGAGCCTGAACGTCAAAGGCGCGTACCTGGAGGTCTGGAGCGACATGCTCGGTTCCATCGGTGTGATCATCGCGGCGGTGGTGATCATGTTCACGGGGTGGGGCTGGATCGACTCCGTGGTCGCGGCGGCGATTGGTTTCTGGGTATTGCCACGCACCTGGACCCTGCTCAAGGAAAGCATGAACGTGCTGCTGCAAGGTGTTCCGGAGGGCCTGGATATCGATCAGATCGAGCAGGCGATTGGCAATGTACCCGGGGTCAAGGGCGTGCACGACCTGCATATCTGGGCCCTGACCAGCGGCAAAAATGTGCTGAGCACCCATTTGGTGGCGGACGCGTCGAAGGGCACCGAGCAACAAATCCTTAGTGCGGTCACGGAAATGCTGCATGAACAATTCGATATTTCCCACGCCACCATTCAGGTCGAAGGGGAGGGTTTTCAACATGACGAGCACGACGAGGTTCACGCCTGATCCCGGCTAACGGATTTGTAATGTTCCACCCACCGCTCTGATAAGTAACGAAAGTTACATTGCCCCCGCTGGGAACCTCAGCGACTTCATGGGCGTGGAACTTTCGTTATGGCAATTTCCGTAAGAGCATTTTTAGGCGCGATGACGTTGTGGATG
Organism: Pseudomonas sp. R19M; assembly: GCF_050312585.1. Taxonomy (NCBI): domain Bacteria; kingdom Pseudomonadati; phylum Pseudomonadota; class Gammaproteobacteria; order Pseudomonadales; family Pseudomonadaceae; genus Pseudomonas; species Pseudomonas sp. R19M. The sequence goes on along the minus strand of NZ_JBNPJV010000032.1, from coordinate 96,128 downwards.
GCCGCAAGTGTCGCCCAGGCGCAAACCCTCACCCTCGACTCAGCCTTGCAAGCCGCATTCGCCAACAACCCTGAACTGGCGGCTGCGCAATGGGAGATCGAGATTGCCCAGGGCGGTCGCCAACAGGCCGGCTTGATCCCCAACCCGGTGGCCTCCTGGGATGCGGAAGACACCCGCCGCAACAGCCGCACCACGACCGTCAAACTCAGCCAGACCCTGGAGCTGGGCGGCAAGCGCGGTGCGCGAATCGACGTGGCGACCCGCGCCCAGGACGCCGCCGCGCTGACCTTGGAGCAGCGCCGCAACGGCCTGCGCGCCGAGGTGATCGACAGCTATTACAGCGCCCTGCGCGCCCAGGAGCGCCTCGACCTCGCGCAGCGCTCGATGGCCTTGGCCGAGCGCGGCCTGGTGGTTGCCAACGGTCGTGTCAACGCCGGTAAATCCTCACCGGTGGAGGCCACTCGCGCCCAGGTACAACTGTCCGAGATTCGCCTGGAATTGAACCGTGCGCAGGTCGGCCTCACCGATGCCTACCGTCGTTTGGCCGCCAGCACCGGCAGCGCCGCGCCGGACTTCCAGGGCGTGGCCACGCAAAGCCGATCCTCACCGCCCTTGCCGTCCTCTGCGCAATTGCTGTCACGCTTGGAGCAAACCACCGAGCTGCGTCTGGCCGAGTTACAGATTCTGCAAAGCGAAGCCAGTGTGGGCCTGGAGAAAGCCCAGCGCATTCCCGACCTCGACGTGTCGGTCGGCAGCCAATACGACGCCAGCGTGCGCGAGCGGGTGAATGTGATCGGGGTGTCGATGCCGATCCCGCTGTTCAACCGTAACCAGGGCAACGTGCTCGCCGCCAGCCGCCGTGCGGACCAGGCTCGCGACCTGCGCAATGCCACCGAGCTGCGGCTGCGCACCGAAACCCGTCAGGCGCTGGACCTGTGGCAAACCGCAAACACCGAGGTGCAAGCGTTCAACCAGCAGATTCTGCCGGCGGCCCAGCGCGCGGTCGACAGTGCCACCCGTGGCTTCGAGATGGGCAAGTTCAACTTCCTCGACGTACTCGATGCCCAGCGCACCTTGATCGCTGCACGCACCCAATACCTCACGGCGACCGCCCAGGCCACCGACGCCTGGGTGCGTATCGAACGGATCTACGGCGACCTCGCCCGGTTTTGATTTTTTCTGGAGTCTTTTTGATGAACAAGAAACATGGCATGGCGCTCGCCGTCGCCCTGAGCCTGATGCTGTCGGGTTTTGCCTGCGCCGATGAAGAGGAAGGCAAACTCGAACTCACTGAGGCGCAGATCCAGGCCGCCGGTATTCAACTGGCGCAGGCACAGCCCCGTGCGCTCAGTACGCTGCTGACATTGCCGGGAGAAGTACGCTTCGACGAAGACCGTACCTCGCACATTGTTCCGCGTGCGGCGGGCGTCGTAGAGGCGGTCAAGGTCAACCTCGGGCAAGCGGTGAAGAAGGGCGAACTGTTGGCGGTGATCGCCAGCCAGCAGATCTCCGATCAACGTAGCGAGTTGGCCGCCAGCGAGCGCCGTGTCGAACTGGCGCGCACCACCTTCCAGCGTGAGCGCCAACTGTGGAAGGACGAGATCTCCGCAGAGCAGGATTACCTGTTGGCACGCCAGACTTTGCAGGAGGCCGAAATTGCCCTGAACAACGCTCGGCAAAAGATGAACGCCCTGAGCGGCAGTGCGGTGTTGGTTGGGGGTAATCGCTACGAGCTGCGCGCGCCGTTCGCTGGTGTGGTGGTGGAAAAGCACCTTGGCGTCGGCGAAGTGGTCAGCGAAACCAGCAACGCCTTCACACTCTCGGACCTGTCCCAGGTGTGGGTCACCTTCGGTGTGTTTCCCAAAGACCTGAACAAGGTGCGCATCGGTAAACCGGTGAAAGTCAGCTCCACCGAAATGGGCACCGATGTGCTCGGCACGGTGGCTTATGTCGGCAACCTGCTCGGCGAGCAGACGCGCACTGCCAGCGTGCGCGTGAGCGTGCCCAACCCTGATGACGCCTGGCGTCCGGGCCTGTTTGTGACGGTGCAAGTAGCCACCGATACCTACCAGGCCAAGGTCACCGTGCCGCAAACCGCGATCCAGACCGTCGAGGACAAACCCTCGGTATTTGTGCGCACCCCGGACGGCTTCATCACCCGTCATCTTGAACTGGGGGTGAGTGAAAACGGCTACGTCGAAGTGCGCAAAGGCCTCGATGCCGGGGCACAGGTGGCAGCCGTCGGCAGCTTCATCCTCAAGTCCGAATTGGGCAAAGGCTCGGCCGAACACGCCCATTGATCCTGCGAGTGATTTCCCATGTTTGAGCGCCTTATCCAATTCGCCATCGAGCAGCGCATCATTGTGCTGCTGGCGGTGCTGTTGATGGCCGGTGTCGGCATTGCCAGCTATCAGAAGTTACCCATTGATGCCGTGCCCGATATCACCAACGTGCAGGTGCAGATCAACTCGGCAGCGGCCGGGTTTTCGCCGTTGGAAACCGAGCAGCGCATCACCTTTCCTATCGAAACGGCCATGGCCGGGCTACCGGGGTTACAGCAGACGCGTTCGTTGTCGCGTTCTGGTTTGTCCCAGGTCACGGTGATTTTCAAGGATGGCACCGACCTGTTCTTTGCCCGCCAATTGGTCAACGAGCGTCTGCAAGTGGCCCGTGAGCAATTACCCGAGGGTATCGAAACGGCCATGGGGCCGATTTCCACTGGCCTTGGTGAAATATTCTTGTGGACCGTCGAGGCCGAGGAGGGCGCACTCAAAGACGACGGTACGCCCTACACGCCGACCGACTTGCGGGTGATCCAGGACTGGATCATCAAGCCGCAACTGCGCAACGTTCCGGGCGTAGCGGAGATCAACACCATCGGTGGTTTCGCCAAGGAATATCAGATCGCGCCCGACCCCAAGCGCCTGGCGGCCTACAACCTGACCTTGGGCGATTTGGTCACGGCGCTGGAACGCAACAACGCCAACGTCGGTGCCGGTTACATCGAACGCAGCGGTGAGCAGTTGTTGATTCGGGCGCCGGGGCAAGTGGCGTCCATCGACGATATTGCCAACATCGTGATCACCACCTCGGACGGTACGCCGATCCGCGTGCGCAATGTGGCTCAGGTCGAGATCGGCCGCGAACTGCGCACCGGCGCAGCCACTGAAAACGGCCGTGAAGTGGTGCTGGGCACGGTGTTCATGTTGATCGGTGAGAACAGCCGTACCGTATCCCTGGCGGTGGCGAAAAAGCTCGAGGAGATCAACCGTTCGCTGCCCGAGGGGGTGGTGGCCGTTACCGTCTACGACCGCACCAACCTGGTGGAAAAAGCCATTGCCACGGTGAAAAAGAACCTCTTTGAAGGCGCGCTGCTGGTGGTCGCGGTGCTGTTCCTGTTCCTGGGCAATATCCGCGCGGCGCTGATTACGGCCATGGTGATTCCCCTGGCGATGCTCTTCACCTTTACCGGCATGTTCACCAATAAAGTCAGCGCCAACTTGATGAGTCTCGGCGCGCTGGATTTCGGCATTATCGTCGATGGTGCGGTGGTGATCGTCGAGAACGCCATCCGCCGTCTGGCCCACGCGCAGCACCGTCATGGGCGCTTGTTGACCCGCAGCGAGCGCCTGCATGAGGTGTTCGCTGCGGCCAAGGAGGCGCGGCGCGCACTGATCTTCGGGCAACTGATCATCATGGTGGTGTACCTGCCGATCTTCGCCCTGACGGGTGTAGCCGGCAAGATGTTCCACCCCATGGCGTTCACCGTGGTGATCGCCCTGCTTGGCGCGATGATCTTGTCGGTGACCTTTGTGCCGGCGGCGATTGCGCTGTTCGTTACCGGGAAGGTCCAGGAAGACGAAAACCTGGTAATGCGCAGTGCGCGCCGGGCCTATGCCCCGGTGCTGGATTGGGTGATGGCTCGTCGCTCGCTGGTGTTCGGCCTGGCGGTGCTGACCATCATCGCCTCCGGGGCGGTCGCCAGCCGCATGGGCAGCGAGTTTATCCCCAGCCTCAGTGAAGGCGACTTCGCCCAGCAGGCCTTGCGCGTACCCGGCACCAGCCTGACGCAGTCGGTGCAGATGCAGCAGCAACTGGAAAAAACCTTGCTGGCCCAGGTACCGGAAATCGAGCGGGTGTTTGCCCGCACCGGCACGGCGGAAATCGCCTCCGACCCGATGCCGCCGAATATTTCTGACAGCTATGTGATGCTCAAGCCGAAGGAGCAATGGCCCGATCCGAAGAAGTCCCGCGAGGCGCTGATTGCCGATATCCAGCGTGCCAGTGCGATTGTGCCGGGCAGCGCGTATGAACTGTCGCAACCGATCCAGTTGCGATTCAACGAACTGATTTCCGGGGTGCGCAGTGATGTGGCGGTGAAGGTGTTTGGTGACGACATGGCCGTGCTGAACAAGACCGCCGAGGAAATTGCCGAAACATTGAAAAAGCTCACGGGCGCCTCGGAAGTGAAGGTGGAACAGACCTCCGGCCTGCCGGTGCTGACCATCAATATCGACCGCGACAAGGCCGCGCGTTTTGGCCTGAACGTGGGCGATGTGCAGGACACCATTGCCGTCGCGGTGGGTGGGCGCCAGGCCGGTACCTTGTACGAAGGCGATCGTCGTTTTGATATGGTTGTGCGTTTGTCCGACGCGTTGCGCACCGATATCGAGGGGCTTGCGCGACTGCTGATCCCGGTGCCGGCAATGGCCGGCAGCGGAGCGGGGCCATTGGGCTTTATTGCCTTGTCCCAGGTCGCCAGCCTGGACCTGGTGCTCGGCCCGAACCAGATCAGCCGCGAGAACGGCAAGCGCCTGGTGATCGTCAGTGCCAACGTGCGTGGTCGGGATATCGGCTCATTCGTCGAAGAGGCCGAGACGGCGATCAGCCGCCAGGTGAAGGTGCCCGCCGGTTACTGGACCACCTGGGGCGGCCAGTTCGAACAATTGAAGGAAGCCTCCGAGCGTTTGCGTATCGTGGTGCCGGTGGCGTTGCTTCTGGTGTTCGGGCTGTTATTCATGATGTTCAACAACCTCAAGGATGGTCTGCTGGTGTTTACCGGGATTCCGTTTGCGCTGACCGGCGGAATCATGGCCCTGTGGTTGCGGGATATTCCGTTGTCGATCTCGGCGGGGGTGGGTTTCATCGCATTGTCCGGGGTGGCGGTGCTCAACGGGCTGGTCATGATTGCCTTCATCCGCAACCTGCGGGAGGAAGGGCGTTCATTATCAAACGCGGTCAACGAAGGGGCACTGACGCGCTTGCGCCCGGTGCTGATGACTGCGTTGGTGGCCTCTCTCGGGTTTATCCCCATGGCACTCGCCACCGGCACCGGCGCCGAGGTGCAGCGGCCGTTGGCGACGGTGGTGATCGGCGGGATTATTTCATCGACGCTGCTGACCTTGCTGGTGCTGCCGGCGCTGTATCAATGGGCGTACCGCAAGGAAGAATGACCCTTGCACTTCACGTGAATGGGAAGACCAGGCGAAACAGCGTGAAACCACCGGGCAGGCTGCGTACGTCGGCCTGCCCCTGGTGCAAGGTCATGATCGACCGCACGATGGCCAGCCCCAGGCCGGTGCCGCCCTCGTTGCGGGCGCGGCTGCTGTCGACGCGGTAGAAACGTTCGAACAGGTGCGGCAGGTGCTGGGCTTCGATGCCTGGGCCGGGGTTGCTCACCGATACCGACACCTGGTTGCCATAGGTTTCCACCAGCAACGAAATATGCGAGCCCGCCGGGCTGTGGCGGATGGCATTGGACAGCAGATTGGACAGCGCACGCTGGATCATCAGGCGGTCCCCGAGTACCTGGGCGTCGCCGCTCAAGGTCAGGGTCAATTGTTTGTCTTCGGCACTCAGCGCAAACAACTCCATGACCCGATGGGCTTCAGCCGCCAGTGGGACCGCCGTGAATGAGGCGCGTGCCGCCGGGTGGCTGACCTGGGCCAGAAACAGCATATCGTTGACGATGCGTCCCAGGCGTTCCAGTTCTTCGGTGCTGGATTCCAGCACGGCCTTGTATTCCTCCGGCGGTCGTTGGCGTGACAGGGTCAGTTGGGCCTTGCCCATCAAGTTGGTCAGGGGCGCACGCAGTTCGTGGGCGAGGTCATCGGAGAATTGCGAGAGCTGCTGCACCCCAGCGTCCAGGCGATTGAGCATCACATTGAAGCCTTGAGCCAGTTCGCCCAGTTCCTTGGGCAAGTTATCGATGGACAACCGATGGGTGAGGTCCTGGGTGGTGACTTTGGCGGCCACATGACTGAACTGCTTCAATGGCGCTAGCCCGCGCTGCACCAGCCACCAGGCACCCATGCCGATCAGGATCAGCAACATGGGCAGCGCGATGATGGTGGCACGCAGGTAGGCGCTGAGCAGTGCCTGGTCGTCCATGCGGTCCAGCGACAGCAGCACCCGTACGCGTTCGCCGCTGGCCAGGCGCATCAGGCTGGAGGCGCTGAGTACCTGGTTGCCATAGCTGTCCGTCCAGTTCAGGTAGCCGAGGGTTTCCCGAGGCTTGAAGTCGGTCAGCAGCGGTTCTTGCGGCTTGGCACCGACGCTCAGCAGTACGCTGTTGTTGGGCGCGGTGCCGACGATAGTCAGGTAGAAGTTGTCGTGGCCCATTACCAGGTCCATCAGCGAATGTGGCCGGGCACGAATGGCATGGGTATCGAGGCCCAGGGCGAGGCTGTGCTGGATCTGTTCCATCTTGCTTTCCAGGCCCTTGCGCGCCAGTTTTTCCAGCTCATGGGTCAGGGCCAGGTAGGCCAGGGTCGCCAGCAGCACGACCAGGCCCGCGCCCATCAGGCTGACGGTCAGGCCCAGGCGCATCGACAGACTGCCGGTTTTCATGGGCGCGCCTCCAACACGTAGCCCACACCGCGGATGGTGTGGATCAGCTTGACCTCGCTCTGGTCATCGACCTTGGCACGCAGGCGGCTGATGGAGACTTCCACCACGTTGGTATCGCAGTCGAAGTTCATGTCCCACACCAGGGAAATGATCTGCGTGCGGGTCAGTACTTCGCCGGTCTGGCGCATCAGCACCTGCAGCAGGGCAAACTCCTTGGTGGTCAGGTCAATGCGCCGGTTGCCGCGATAGGCACGATGGCGGCGAGGGTCCAACTCAAGGTCCGACACGCGAAACACTTCAGGCTGTTGAATATGTTCGCTGCGCCGCAGCAGCGTGCGCACCCGCGCCAGTAACTCGGGAAATTCGAAGGGCTTGACCAGGTAATCATCGGCGCCCATGTCCAGGCCCTTGATCTTGTCCGCCAGTCGGCCACGGGCGGTCAGCATCATCACGCGCTGGGTGCCGTTGCGGCGTAATTGCTCCAACACTTCCCAGCCATCTTTGCCGGGCAGGTTGACGTCGAGAATCACCAGTTCATACGCGTGTTGCCCGGCCAGGTGCAGGCCGTCAATGCCATTGCTGGCGCAGTCCACCACATAGCCGCTTTCGTTCAAGCCTTGCTGCAGGTAGTCGGCGGTTTTTTGTTCGTCCTCAACCACAAGGATACGCATGGGGGGTTACCTATCACGAAGAGAAAAGAAGGCCATTTCCTTATGGGCTGTGCGTTGGGGGAGTAGGAAAAGTCTGAACCGTGAAGTAGCTTCAGGGTCAACTGCGACCATCGGCCGCACAAAGCCGGGCTCAAAAAAAACGCCCCAGGCGGGGCGTTAAAAATCCATCTCTTTCCAAAGGAGCTACACAAAAGCTTCAGAGATGAATGTGCTCGGTGAATAAGTTGAGGCCAGTATAGGAAGATCAACTTAACGAGAAGGTGAGGCCAATATTACAGTTTTGATAACTGGGAATTTGTGAACAGATGTTGGTCAACGGCGAACGAATGTAATCACTTACAGCGCTACCAGTGGATATTCGGCAATCAAGCGAACTTCCTCCAGGTCCGACTCAAATGCACTGGAGCGCACGCTGGCCTGGCGCAGGCGCAATGACAGGTCTTTCAAGGTGCCACTTTGCACCACATATTTGGCCTCGATATCCCGCTCCCAGCGACGCTGGTCGGTCAGCGGGTTACCCGCTGCATCGCGGCGCATGTAGACGGCGTTGGCGTTGCTGTAGTCGGCACCCGTGCCTTTACCGTAGCGGGTCATGAACGACAGGCCGGGGATACCGAACGGCTGCATGTCCAGGTCATAGCGCAGCATCCAGGAGCGTTCCTTGGGCGCGTTGAAGTCGCTGTACTGGATCGAGTTATTGAGGAAGATCGAGTCTGATTGGCGCAGATAATCAAAGTCGTCATCGCCGTTGTTGCGCTGATGCGAGACGGCTACGCTGTGGGCGCCGATCTTGACCCCGAGCCTGGCACTCCAGATGTTGTTATCGAACTCACCCAGGCGTTTTTTGCCTTCGTCCACCGCTTTGTAATAGTTGAAGTCGCCGAACAATGAGACGTCATCGTTCATCGGGTAACTGGCGGCGCTGCCGAAATAATATTGATCCCAGGCGTCCTTCAAGCGGCTGCTGTACAGGCTCACACTCAAGTGTTTGTTGAGCTGGTAATCACCGCCGAAGTAGCCGATCCAGGGCGAGTCCACCTTGCCTGCATAGAAGGTCGCGAAACCGTTGTTCATGCCGCTTTCGTTGGGTTGGCTCATGCCGCTCAAGCGCCCGCCTTGCAGGCTCAAACCCTCGATGGAGGTGTTTTGCGCGGTCACGCCACGAAAGCTTTGCGGCAGTAAACGCGAGTCGCCGTACGCCACCACGGGGGTGAGCGGGAACACATCACCGGCCTTGATCACGGTGTCGAGTACGCGCAATTTCACCGCGCCGCCAACTTTGCTGTAGTTGTTTTCAGGGTGGTTGTCGCTATCCACCGGCAGCACGCCGAACGAGCCCTTGCCGCCGCTGCGGCCGCTGCCCGAGTCGAGTTGCAGGCCGTACATGGCGAACGCATCCAGGCCGAACCCCACCGTGCCTTGGGTAAAACCGGATTCGAATTTGCCGATCAACCCCTGCGCCCAGGCCGCGGAATAACCGTTGCCGGTGGGGCTGGATTGGCCCTTGCGATCATCTCGGTTGAAGTAAAAATTGCGCGCTAGCACGTTGACACTGCTGCCTTCGATAAACCCTTCGGGCTTGTCCTCAGCAGCCACGGCGGTCAGGGGCAATGCGGCGATCAACGAAAAGGGAAGGGTGTAGTGGCGGATATTCATGGTTCGCTCCTGGGGCTTGGCAGTTATCGGCTTCTTATGGGGGCGGGCGTTCTTATTGATCTGGCCCAGGCTGATAGTTGCAAACCTCAGATAACGGGAAAGTGGCTCCAACATTACAATTCTGGAAAGTCATGGCCACCTAACAAATAAGTAATGTTGTCGTGAACATGGCGTCAGGGTTGGCTGGTTAATCTCGGCACTGAACTTTCAGACGAGGAACCGGTAATGAACTTTTATAAAATTGGCCTGGGTGTATTAACGGCTATCCTGTCTTTTGGCGCATTGGCCGAAGGCGGCGGGGATCGTACGTTCGCTCTGATGATGGAGCGCAATGAAAAGGCTATGGCCGATTACGCGGCCAGGGTCGGCAAGCCGGCACCCGAGGTACAGGCGTATCGCTACGGCATGAAGCTGGACATCGCCAACGTGGTCAACGTGACGCCGCCCATCCGCTCGTGCAACCCGGTGCCGTCACGCATGACCTATGAGGACTCCACGGGCAAGCTCAATACCCTGGAGTATCAAGTGATGGGGGTGTGCCGGAACAATGGCGGCTGACCGGCCAGGAATATAGTTGGATCTGAGGTGAAACCCTCTTCAGAAAACGCCGGCCGCGCCGATGCAGAAAATACCCTGTCATCATTTGATCATTGGTGCCCCATGTTCACGACCCGTTTGAAGCAGGAGCTGTCGGCTCTTCGCGAAGAGTTGTCCAGCTTGCAACAGGTTAAAGAGAGCCTGGAAAGCGAAATGATCGCGATCACCCTGGACCCGCAAGGGCGCATCGCATCGGTCAACGCCCTCTTTCTTCAGGAGATGGCTTATCAAGGTACGCAACTGTCGGGGCGCTTGATTGACGAGTTGTTTCCGGCACATGTACGCGACAACGAATTCCAGCAGCGTTTCAAGAACGCACTGGTACGCGGTGAACACTATGCCGGCACCGTGCGCCTGATGCGCGGCAATGGCAAGGAAGCATGGCTGCGCTCGATCGTGCAGCCGGTGCGCAGTTCGGACGGGCGCATCAAATATTTCTCGATCGTCTCCAGCGACCTGACCCGTACCATCGAGGCCTCGCGTGAGCATGAAAACCTGATCACGGCGCTGGTGCGCTCCACTGCGGTCATCGAGTTTGACCTCGACGGTCATGTGCTGACCGCCAACGACCGTTTTCTCAATGGCATGGGCTACAGCCTGGCGCAGATTCAGGGCAAGCATCACCGCATATTCTGCGAGCCGGAGGAATACAACAGCGCCGAATACCAGCATTTCTGGACGCGCTTGAAGGCCGGAGAATTCATCGCGGCGCGCTTCAAGCGTGTCGACAGCCAGGGGCGCCTGGTGTGGCTGGAAGCGACCTATAACCCGGTGCTGGATGCCAATGATCGAGTGTACAAAGTGGTCAAGTTCGCCACGGTGATCACCGACCAGGTCAACCGGGAGCAGGCCGTGGCCGAGGCCGCCAACATTGCCTACAGCACCTCGCAGCAAACCGACAGCAGCGCTCAGCGCGGCACCACTGTCGTGACGCAGGCGGTGGGGGTGATGCGTGACTTGGCCAAGCACATGCAGCAGGCCGGCGAAGGCATTGAAGCGCTGAACGAGCAGTCCCAGGTGATCGGCAGCATCGTCAAGACCATCAGCGGTATTGCCGAGCAGACCAACCTGCTGGCGCTCAATGCGGCCATCGAGGCGGCCCGTGCCGGTGAGCAAGGCCGTGGTTTTGCGGTGGTGGCGGATGAAGTTCGTCAGCTGGCATCACGTACCAGCAAAGCCACTGAGGAGATCGTCGGTGTGGTGCGTCAGAACCAGGATATGGCCCGCGATGCGGTCGCCCTGATGACCGATGGCCGCGTGCAAGCCGAACAGGGGCTGGCGCTGGCGTCCGAGGCGGGTACGGTGATTGTGGAAATCCAGGACGGCGCGCAGAAGGTGGTCAGCGCGGTCGGGCAGTTCGCCAATCAGCTGTCGAGCTGAGCATAGGGCTCAGGTATCGTAGGTTCTTTCTTGCATGAAGAGCCGACCTTCCATGAGCCCTACCCATCGTCGCCCCGTTCCTCTGTCCAAAGCTTATCGTTTGCTTAACCACGGGCCGACCGTACTGGTGAGCGCAGCCTTTGGGGGCAAGCGCAATATCATGGCTGCAGCCTGGGCCATGCCCTTGGATTTCGAACCGCCGAAAGTCGCGGTGGTCCTGGACAAATCCACCTGGACCCGCCAATTGCTCGAAAGCGCCGGCACCTTCGTGCTCCAGGTGCCCTGTGTGGCCCAGGCTGACCTGGTGCAGACGGTCGGTAATACGACCGGCGCTGAAACCGACAAGTTTGCCGCCTACGGCCTGCAAACCTTTAGCGGGGAGCACACCGAAGCGCCGCTGCTGGAAGGCTGCGTGGCCTGGTTGGAATGCCGCTTGTTACCCGAACCCCACAACCAGCAGACCTACGACCTGTTTCTGGGCGAAGTGGTTGCCGCCTACGCCGATGTGCGCGTGTTCAGCGAGGGGCATTGGCATTTTGAAGGGCATGATGAGCTACGCACCTTGCACCACATTGCCGGCGGGAATTTCCTGAGCATCGGCGCACCGGTTGTCGGGCGTCAACTGTTGCCCTGAACCCACCCTCTGTAGGAGCGAACTTGCTCGCGAAAAACGTCAACGATAACGCGTGCTGCCTGGATGAACGCGGTGCCTGTGAGTTTTTCGCGAGCAAGCTCGCTCCTACACATAGGGCGAGCCAGTTTTTTCAGCGCCCGAGCATCTTCACCCAACGCGACGGCGGCATGCCGTAGGTGCTGCGAAATTGCCGGGTCATATGGCTTTGGTCGGTGAAGCCGGCGGTCAGTGCCGCGTCTACCAACGATTGCCCCTGGGCGAGCAGGCTGCGTACCAGGTCCAGCCGCCGCATGGTCAAGTAGCGATAAGGGCTGGTGCCGAACAACAAGCGAAAGTCCCGCGACAAGGCCCAGCGATCACGCCCGCAGTGGTCGGCCATTTCATCCAGGGTAATGCTGCGGCCCAGCGCGCTGTGGATAAATTCCCGAGCGCGCTCGGCGGCGACGTAATCGAACGACTTGCGGCTGACAATCACCCCCGAGGCGGCGTTCAGTGCCTGGGCCAGGTCGTACAGTGCGTCCTGCTCCTGCATCGGGTCGATCGGGCAATCGAGGCTTTGCAGCAACACTTCGCTGGCGCGAAATAACCGTGGGTCTGTCGATAGGCCCTTGTGGATAAACGGTAAAGGCCGGCCTCCGAGAATCTGCTGGATCAACGCCGGTTCTACATAAATCATGCGGTACTTGAAGCCTTCCACGCTGCTGGCGCGGCCGTCATGGGTTTCATCCGGGTGAATCACCATGGTCGTGCCGGGCAGGCTGTGGGTCATGCAGCCCCGGTAGTGATAGCTCTGTACGCCAAACAAAGTGCGCCCGATCGCATAGGTGTCATGGCGATGGGGATCGAATGCAAAGCCCGCAAAGTACGCCTCGATACGGTCCAGGCCGCTGGCGTGCGGGGCGCGGTGCAGCCAGTCGAGGGTGGAGGTGGGTTGGCCCATGGTGACTTGTCACAAATAGAGGTGGAAACACGTTAACCCAGTCTGTGCAGGTTGTGGGGCGTGGTCTTGAACGATTGTGCAGGTTTTTTTGGGAAGGATGAGCGGTTTTAATCGTTTATCGGTAAATTATTATTGTTTTACGATAATAAATTCGCTATTTTGCCTCGACATTAATTCAACGAGGTTGTTTATGAACACTCAACGTCTTGCCCTGCTTAGCCAACGAATGTCAGTGATCACATTGTTGCTGATTGTCGGCATGCTGGTCCTGAACGCGGCTGTGTGGTTGTTTCCAACCTTGAGCTCCTCTACTGGTGGGCGAGGCTTCAGTTTTGCGCTGAGCGATCGCCTGATCCAGGGGCGCATGGACCAGGTAGCCCTGTTCCCGCTATGGCAAACCCTGGGCGCCATTGTGTTGTCGAGTATTCCGCTGATGGCCTTGGCGAGTGGCTTGAATCATCTGCGCAAGCTGTTCCAGCGCTATTCGCGGGGTGAGTACTTTTCCAGCACGGCCGCTTCGCACTTGGGCAAGGTTGGGAAAGCCGTCGCGATCTGGGTCTTGCTGGACTTCCTATGCGAACCATTGCTGAGCGCCTGGATAACAATGACCTTGCCGGTCGGCGAGCGATTGATCACCCTGAGCGTGACGGCGCCCAGCGTTGTGGCACTGTTTCTAGCCGGTTGTATCGCAGTGATTGCGCGTATTCTGTGGCAGGCCAGTGAAGTCGATTCCGAAAACCGCACCTTTGTCTGAGATTGAAATGCCCATTGTGATTGAGCTGGACGTCATGCTTGCCCGGCGCAAGGTCAAATCCAAGGACCTGGCGGCCGCCATCGGAATTACCGAACAGAACCTGTCGTTGCTCAAACAAGGCAAGGTCAAGGGTATACGGCTGGGGACGCTGGATGCCATCTGCACCTATCTGCAGTGCCAGCCCGGTGATCTGTTGGTGCATATGCCGGAACCTCCGGTCGAGCGGTAGCGGCTAACTATTTTTCGAACAGGGATCGGCTTATGCTGCTTTCACACGGATTGGCGATTTTTTCGAGCAGGGGTCAGTTTATGGAGCTTTCACACTGGGTCTATACCGCGCCATTGCTCTCGTTAGCGTTGCTCTGGATAGTTGCTGTCGTCACCCCGGGGCCGAATTTTTTCAACATCGCCCAGTTAGCCGCCAATGCCTCACGCCGCCATGGTGTGGCGGCCTCGGCAGGTGTCGCCTCGGGTACGGTGCTGTGGGGAGTGGCCGGTGGCCTGGGCATCAAGTCGTTGTTTACGGCGGCGCCCATGTTGTACCTGGCGTTCAAGATTATCGGTGGCTGCTACCTGATTTACCTGGGGCTCAGGCTGTTCAAACGTTCGGTACCGGTCGCGGGCCGGAACCCGCTGGCGGATGGGCAGCGACGCTCGCTGTTGTCGGCTTGGCGGCTGGGTTTGCTCGGTAATTTGTCCAACCCGAAGTCCGCCTTGTTTGTCGCGACGATCTTCGCCTCGACCATGCCTCCTTCGCCCTCGCCGTTGCTGCTGACGCTGGCTGTGGTCGTCATGGCCAGCTTGTCGTTCAGTTGGTATTGCGCCGTTGCACTGGTGTTTTCCAGTGAGCGCATGGCCAACCTCTACAGTCGTTCGCGCAAGTGGCTCGACCGTTTTGCCGGTGGTTGCTACGTACTGTTCGGTGCACATCTGGTGGCGAATCGCTAACCGCCCGTGTTAAGAAGCCTTACTTTCAACTGTGAGGCTGGGTCATGAGCAAGGTGCGGGTGGGTATTATTTTTGGTGGCCGTTCGGCCGAGCACGAAGTCTCTCTGCAATCGGCGCGCAATATCGTCGACGCCTTGGACCGTACGCGCTTCGAGCCCGTCCTGATCGGCATCGACAAGGCCGGCCACTGGCACCTCAACGACACGTCGAACTTCCTGATCAACCAGGAAAACCCGGCATTGATCGCCCTCAACCAGTCCAATCGCGAACTGGCAGTGGTGCCAGGCAAGTCCAGCCGGCAAGTCGTGGAAACCTCCGGGCAGGGTATGCTGGAACACATCGACGTAATCTTCCCCATCGTCCACGGCACCCTGGGTGAAGATGGCTGCCTGCAAGGTTTGCTGCGCATGGCCGATATGCCTTTCGTTGGCTCCGATGTGCTCGGCTCGGCGGTGTGCATGGACAAGGACATCAGCAAGCGCCTGCTACGCGATGCCGGTATTGGCGTTACCCCGTTCATCACCCTGACCCGTGGCAATGCGGCGCGCACATCCTTTGAAACGGCCGTCAACAAACTGGGCTTGCCGATGTTCGTCAAACCCGCGAACCAGGGGTCTTCGGTGGGTGTGAGCAAGGTTGCCAGTGAAGCCGAGTACCACGCAGCCGTCGAGCTGGCTTTGGGTTTTGATGAAAAAGTGCTGGTGGAATCCGCCGTTCAAGGCCGCGAAATCGAATGCGCCGTATTGGGCAACGACAACCCCATCGCCAGTGGTTGTGGCGAGATCGTGGTGAGCAACGGCTTCTATTCCTACGACAGCAAATACATCGACGAGCAGGCCGCCCAAGTGGTGGTGCCGGCCGCTATCAGCCATGACGCCAGTGAGCGTATCCGCCAGTTGGCCATCGAGGCATTCGGGGTGCTGGGCTGCTCCGGGCTGGCCCGGGTCGATGTGTTCCTCACCGACGACGGCGAAGTGCTGATCAACGAAATCAACTCACTGCCCGGCTTCACCCGCATCAGCATGTACCCCAAGCTGTGGCAGGCAGCGGGGATGAGCTACAGCGAGCTGGTGAGCCGCTTGATCGAGCTGGCACTGGAGCGGCATGCCGGGCGCAAGGGGCTCAAGATCAGTCGGTAGTCATCGACCGACAGCTCAGTAGCGTCATCAGGCGTTACTGAGTACTTCCCGGAAAACGTCTGGCCGTATGGCTGCTATGTGCAGCAGTGAGCGTGCGGCCCCGGAAGGAGAGCGACGCCCTTGTTCCCACTCTTGAAGTGTTCTTACCGAAACCCCTAAAAGCTCGGCAAACTTGGGTTGTGACAATCCGGTTTTACTCCTGGCTTCTGCGGCTTGAGTGATTTCAACCTGATGCACAGCGCCGTAATGTCCCGCTTTAACATCCTGTATGGCGGCCAGTAACTCTTCGCCAATATTACGTTTGGCGTCACGTTCCTTCAGTTGCTTCTCAGTGAGTGGCATGGTTCATGTCCTTTGCGATTTTGTGCAGGATATGCGCTGGAATATTCTCGGTATCCTTTGTAGGTTCTCTCTCACCGGTCTCGGCGAGCAATCCACGAATAGATCAACGTCTTCGGTTCCTGCGGGTGATGAGTTCTTCGGCGGTAGCTGGCGAAGGTGGGTGATGTGCAATAAGTGCACACCTTACTGACCTCGATCTGCTCACGCTTGAGTCCCGCCGCTTGCAGAAGCATCACCCCATACCCGCTCAAATCGAACCAGGCACTTCCCGCTTGCCTGGCATACGGCGGTGCAATCTCGGGTGGCAGCAATGGGGTCGGTTGCGCAAAGCTCCATGGCGCCAGGCCATTCCACCACAAGTGGCCTTGATCGATCTGGAACTGCCCGATAAACCCCTCGCTCACTTCATAACAGCACGGCTTGATCGACGGTCCGATGGCCACTCGCAATTGGTCCACGGGAATGCCTTGGTCGGCAAAGCGTTGCACCGCGTTGGCGATGATCCCGCCTTGCAGTCCCTTCCAACCGCCATGCACGGCGGCAACCATTGCGCCGTCTTCCGAGGCGATAAGCACCGGCAGGCAGTCGGCTGTAATCACCGCAATCGCCTGATGCTCGCGGGTGAACACGCCGTCCGCCTCAAGGGTGTTGGCCACCTGACCGGCCTGCCATTCAATCACCGAGGCGCTGTGCACCTGCTTGCAGATGAACACGGTTTCTGGCCGTAGCGGATCATTGATCGAGCAAAAGCCATGGTCGACGCCGGGGACGGCGCCGAGATTGTCTGCCTGCTGCACAGGATGTCTCCGCTGAAAAAGTTAGTCGCCGACCGCTTCGCCTTCACGCCGAGGGTCCGCGCCGCCGCTCAGCGACACCTTGCCCTGGGCATCCCGCGTGCGCACGATGGCCTGGATGCCGCTGGTCATTTCAATCTCGCTCAACGTATGGCCTTTGTCCTGCAACGCCTGTTTCAACCCTGGGCTGAACAGGCCGGCCTCCAGTTCGGTCGCACCGTTGCGGCTGCCGAAGTTCGGCAGGCTGATGGCGGCTTGCGGGTCGAGGTTCCAGTCGAGCATAGCCACCAAGGATTTGCTCACATACTCGATGATCTGTGAGCCGCCCGGCGAGCCTACTGTGGCCAGCAATTCACCGCTCTTGCGGTCGAACACCAGGGTCGGTGCCATGGCCGAACGTGGGCGTTTTCCCGGCTCGACGCGGTTGGCCACCGGCTGGCCGTTTTCTTCGGGGATGAACGAAAAATCGGTCATCTGGTTGTTCAGCAGAAAGCCCTGGACCATCAGGTGCGAGCCGAACGCCGCTTCCACCGTGGTGGTCATCGATACGGCGCCGCCCTGGTCGTCCACGGCCACCACTTGTGAGGTGGAGATACGCAGCGGCGAACGGTCCGGCGCGTACGCCACCTGGATGCCCGCAGGTCGGCCCGGTTTGGCGATGCCCATGCTGCGCTCGCCGATCAGCGTGGCGCGTTGGGCCAGGTAGTCCGGTGCGACGAGGCCCGCGACGGGGACGGGGGTGAAGTCTGAATCGGCCACATACAATGCGCGGTCGGCGAAGGCCAGGCGACCGGCCTCAGCGATCAGGTGCACGGCTTTGGGGCTGGGCTCAAGACCGGCGGGCGAGGCACTTTTCACGGGTGCCATCGGCGCGATGGCCAGGCGCGGGTCGCGAGCCTCCACGGCCTGCAACGTGCCGAGGATTTGCGCAACGGCAATCCCGCCCGAGGAGGGGGGCGGCATGCCGCACACGCGGTACTGTTTGTAGTCGGTGCACAGCGGTGTGCGCTCCTTGGCGACATAGCCCTTGAGGTCGGCCTGCGACAGGCTGCCCGCATTGCGATTGCCCTGGACCTTGCGTGCGATCTCGTCGGCGATCGGGCCGTGGTACAGCGCGTCGGGTCCTTCCTTGGCAATGCGCTTGAATACACTCGCCAGTGCCGGGTTTTTCAACAGCGTGCCGGCGGCTTTAGGTGTGCCATCGGCGTTCAGAAAGTAGGCCGCCATCTCCGGCGACTGCGCGATGTAGCGGTCGGCGGCAATCAGCGCGTGCAGGCGGGGGGATATCGCGAAGCCCTGCTCCGACAAACGAATGGCGGGCTCGAACAGCTTGGCCCATTGCAGGTGGCCGGTTTGCTTGTGTGCCATTTCCAGCGCACGCAAGACGCCCGGCGTGCCGACCGAACGCCCGCCGATCTGCGCCTCGGGAAACGCCATGGGAGTGCCGTCGGCCTTCAAGAACAAGCGCCCGGTTGCACCGGCCGGCGCCGTTTCGCGACCGTCGTACGCGTGTACGGTTTGCCCATCCCAGAGCATGATGAAAGCACCGCCGCCGATGCCGGACGACTGCGGTTCCACCAGGGTCAGCACCGCCTGCATGGCGATCGCTGCATCAATGGCCGAGCCTCCTTGGCGCAACATCTCACGCCCGGCTTCGGCCGCCAACGGGTTGGCGGCGGCGGCCATATGGCGCTCGGCGTGTTGCGTCACAAGATCGCTGCGGTAACCCGAACCCAGCTCCGGTGCTGGAGGTTGTTCAGTGACGGGGGTGTGACAGCCGGCCAGGGCGAAGGCTGCGGCAACCATTGACAGTTGACGGCGGGAAATCGAAAGCACGCGCTGAACTCCGTTCATTGTGAGAATGATCTGTTGTCCTTGGGTGGCTCCTTTTTACAGGTAAATCGTGCCCTTGAGGTAGAGCACTGCGTGCCCGGCGATAATCACGCGGTCGCCCTTGAGTTCGCAACGCAGTTGTCCACGACGGTTGCCTCCCTGTTCGGCGGTCAATTGCGACTTGCCCAGGCGCTCGGCCCAGAATGGCGTCAGCGAGGTGTGCGCAGAGCCGGTGACAGGGTCTTCATTGATACCGACATTCGGGCCGAACCAGCGAGAAATGAAATCAAAGCGCGTGCTTTTGGCCGTCACCGCAATTCCGCGTTTAGGCAGGCCCTTGAGGCGAACGAAATCCGGCGTCAGGGCGGCGACCTGGGCTTCGTCTTCCAGCAGCACGATGTAGTCATCGGTGGCATACACCTCGGCGTGCTCAACCCCCAAGACGTTCAACAGGCCGGCGGGCGGCTCACAACGCTCGGGCTGCTTGGCCGGGAAATCCATCGCCAGTTCGTCGCCGTTGCGCGTTACGCGCAACTCACCGCTGCGGGTGGCGAAGCGCAACACATCCGGTGCATCCGGCAACTGGTGAATCAAGACCCATGCCGCCGCGAGCGTGGCGTGGCCGCACAGGTCTACCTCGACTTCCGGGGTCAGCCAGCGCAACTCATAAAAGCCATCACGGGGCACGAAGAACGCGGTTTCCGAGAGGTTGTTCTCGGCGGCGATGTTGTGCAGTTGCTCATCGGTCAGCCATTCGGTCAGCGGGCAGACCGCCGCCGCGTTACCGCCAAAGGGATGTTGGCTGAAAGCATCGACCTGGTAGATATCCAATTTCATCAGGAGCACTCCGTGTAGGGGAGGCCGGACACTAACAGTGGGTCCCCAGAGCGTCAAAATACAGATACGAAGTTTTTTTGAGCGCAAACGCTGCTCAGCCCAGGCGCAATACCATTGCCCCGCCGGCAATGATGCAGGCGGCGAGGAGGCGAGCCCGCGTCAGATGCTCTTTGAGTACCCATGCACAGATCACCACGCCGAACAGGATGGAGGTTTCCCGTAGCGCAGAAACCGTGGCGATCGGTGCCGCAGTCATCGCCCACAGGGCCAGGCCATAGGACGCCAGTGTGCCGAAGCCGCCCACCACGCCAAGGTGCCAGTGGCGCCTGACGTATTCAATGAAGACGCCGCGCCGCGTGGCCAGGGCCCATGCGCAAAGCGGGATGCCGGTCAGCAGGAATATCCACAGGGTGTACGCCGCCGGCGCGCCGGATTTACGCACACCCACGCCGTCGATCAGGGTGTAGCCCGCGATCACGCCGGCGTTGATCAAGGCCAGCACCACGCCTTTTCGCGACCCTGCCGAAGGGACGGCGGCCATGCTCAAGATGCCGAGGGAGATGATTGCGATGCCGAGCCAGGCGAATGCCGACAATGCCTCGGACAACAGCAGCACGCTCACCGTAGCCACCAGCAGTGGCGCGGTACCGCGCATGATCGGATAGGTCTGGCTCATGTCGGCCACACGGTAGGTCGAGGCGATGAGGGCGAAATACAGCACCTGGAAAACTACTGATGCCCCTATGAACGGCCAACTGCCTCGCGCTGGAGGCTCCAGGAACGGGACAGTCGTCAACGCGATCAGCGAAGCGACTGAGGCGATCATGCAGGTGGTCAGGAGCTTGTCGGCACCCCCTTTGACTACGGCATTCCAAGTGGCGTGAAGTGCGGCGCCCAGCAGGATGATGGCGAATACGTCGAGGCTCATGAAGGGCGCTCCTGCTGCGCTCAAGGGTATGTTAGACAGGCAAGAGTGTGATGAAGTAGCTCACAAAGAGGAAGACCCGTTACGGGCTGCATCCTTGCAGCCCGTAACGGGTCGGTGTTGCAGTGAGCCGGGCGGGATACTCGATCCTATCCACAACGGGCTCTTTATCGAATTCGAGCCCGCTGCCCAAACACTCTGTTTCGCTGTTATTGGAGTGCTACATCGAGCATCGGCGGGATGTAACCGTAGTCATACTCGGCCACCACGAACGTCTGCTGTCCTTTGATCTTGATCCCCACCGTCGGTGCTTCGGTACCGCCGATACGAATCTGTTTGCCGGTTTCGTCGGTCGGCACGCTGTCGATAAACGAGGTCACCAGGCCGTTGGGCATCACACAGTGCGAGTAGGTCTGGAACGGCTGGGAGGACGGGTTGCCCAGCACCAGGCCGGAACCGTTCAACGGCACGTAAGGGCCGAACAGCGAATCGGCGACGAAACCGTACACCCCGTCCGGCCCGGTCACGCCGTCGGCATAGGTAAAGGTGTGGCTGATGGTGAACAGGTAGTACTTGCCGTCCTGGAACACGAAGTGTGGGCGTTCGGTTTGGTCGTTGACGCCGACCGCGGTCAGCAGCGGCGGCAGCATTTCCCAGTCGTCCCCGTCTTCGTCACGGGCCACGGCGATACCGACACAGGCGGTCTGGAAACGCGAGTTGCCGACGTCTTCATAACCCGGCGGCACATCGCCGATTTCGGCTTTCCCGACCTTGTGCGAACCGCGCTCGCCGGCCACGTTGCCTTCAAACAGCATGTACAGCTTGCCGTCGTTGGGGTCACGGAACGGCCAAGGATCGCGAAAGCCCCAGAAGGCGTTCTGCGCTTCGGTTTGATACATGTGGCCGTCGGCTTCGAACAGCGGCTTGACCTTTTCAAAGCCGACCATGCTGACACCATGCTCGGTCGTCACCACTCGACCACGTACCTTGACGATGGTCGCGCCTGGCGTGACGGCAGTGTAGTACAGGTCAATGTCCCCCTTTTCGTTCAACAGGATTGGCGTGCCGGCCCATTCGCGAGCGGTCGGCGAAACCCCTTCGGCCATCACTCGGCCACCGAGTTTCCAATCCTTGCCGGTACGGGAAAACCAGTAGTACATCTTTGCCCGGCCATGGCGGTCGTTCCAGTCGCGGGTGATGTCGTAGTTACCGTTCTCGTCGATGTACTCCGGGTCGTTAGGATGGCGATCCGCGGTCAGGGTGAAGATCACCGACCAGCCATCGACGGAGGTCACGTTTCCGTCCAGGTCGCGCAGCGGCATGGTGTCCCAGATGAACACCTCATTGCTCAATACCGGGAAATCCGCACTGACCAGTGGCTGGGTCGTAGTGGGATCGTCCGCGTGGACTTTCAGCGCATCGGCCCGAGTCCAGAGGCTGGGTTGATGGGGGATCTTGCCGAATTTTTCAGTGTTGCTTTTCATGGGTAATACCTCGTCCGTGAAGGAAGTTATAAAAAATACTGTATGTGCATACAGTGATTTCATCTTAGGCAAACCGGTTTTTGGGGTCAAGCGTAAATTTGCATTTGTGCATAATTTGACTTTTTACACAGGCTGATACGTTTCAGCTTGATGCGTTTCTAGAAGTTAGCTTTAAGCCTGATCGGCGACGATGCCTGCATGATATTCGCGGCAGAGAACTGTGGTGCGTTGGTCTGGACGTGGGCGGGCATCTTCAAAGCCTGGAGTACAGGCATGATCAAGCAGCCAGGTTGGCGAGTGTCGTATTGGAGAGGGGGAGTTTGACGTCGCTGGACCCGCATGGATGTCCAGAAACAAGAAAGCCCGCACGAGGCGGGCTTCTTGAGGTGATTCACAGACTGCTGTAGACATCTATGGATCGGTACTTGGTGGCTACACAGGGACTTGAACCCCGGACCCCAGCATTATGAATGCTATGCTCTAACCAACTGAGCTATGTAGCCAAGTGGCGCGCATTATTCGCGTAGAACGGGAATGCGTCAAGCGTTTTTGTTGAAAATTTTTCTACGCTTTCAACTGTTTAACGAAAATCGGGCTAAACAGCGACGAGTGGCGGGTTGGGCGTCAGGTTTCGGCGGGATGGGCACGGCCTTGCTGTCGCGCATGAAAAGGCTAGATCGAGTTGGGCTGATATCCCTGTCGCCCAACGATGGCCAGCTAGTCTGGCTTAAGGTCGCAACGGCGTATGGGTGACGCGCTTGAGTTGTTCACGTGCCCGTGACAGGCGCGAGCGAACAGTGCCGATAGGGATGTCCAGTGCATCGGCGGTGTCCTGATAGCTGCCATCCGTCTCCAGCGAGGCATACAGGGTTTTGCGCATTTCCTGCGGCAGGTCCTTGATGGCTATCAGGGTTTTTTCCAGCCGGCGATTGACCTCGAATTCCCAGTCCAGATTACGGCTGTCCTCCTGGCCATGCCACAGCGCCTCGTCGAATTCGCAATGCACCGGTTTGGCATACAGGCGCCGGAAGTGGTTGCGAATCAGGTTCTGCGCGATTCCGCACATCCAGGTGCTGAGTGTCGCCTGGCCGCTGTAGCGCTCGCGGTTACGCCAGGCTTCCAGGTAGGTGAGTTGCAGAAGATCGTCCGCATCTTCCGGGTTGAGCACGCGCTTATGAATGAAGCGCCGGAGTTTTTTTTGTTGGTCTTCCGTCAGGTGGAGCATGAATTGAGGCGAGCTGCCAACAAGATGAGCGAGGGCACCAATAGGGATATCCATGATTTTTTCCTCTGGGTGGACACGGTCGAAGTGGTTTCGACGTGACCCCTTTTGCACTGGCTGTGCCAAAGGAAAAAAAGTTTTAATTCATTGATTTATAAGTAGATATTTATTTTTTGTGCTGAGTTTTGTGCAGTCGTTTGCAAAAAGCGGGGATGCTGTTGTGCGGGTATTTTCAAAAACGCCGCAGGGGTAGTTTCGATGGAACCGTATGGCGCGCGCCTGCCACATAGGGACACAAACTCCCTGTCCTGGCCCGCCCATGAAAGTCGAACCGTTCAACGATGTGCAACCGATCCTGAACCCGGATCAACCCCGCATCGGCGTTACCCAAACGCAGGCCGGTGCCACGGCTATCGACGACATTGCCCAGATATTCAACGAAGAAATGGCGCTCAATGGCGTGGCTCTGGGCCGCCGTTCGATTGGGCGGCAGGTCACACCGATTGAGCACATCACCCAGCTCTATGAACAACTGGGCCATCCTGCCCAGGCGTCATTGGCAACCGTTGCTCGCCAGGTCCGCATGCAACTGTTGCTACAGCCTGGTATCGACACATTGCTTGAGCTGACTGGCCGCGATCCTGCGCGCACCTTCGTGGTACTTCAGCGGGTGGCGGCCGAGGCGCAAGCTGAAGCGCGCAAAGTCGAGGCGGCCCTGGCGCGAGATGCACTCGCAAAGTTGGAAGTCCGCTTCAAGCGGGAAATCCAGGCCGGGCTGAATATCGCACTGACGCTGCAGCAGGCCAGTGGTGACCCAGAGGAACGCC
The DNA here is from genome assembly GCF_050312585.1 of Pseudomonas sp. R19M. Classification (NCBI taxonomy): domain Bacteria; kingdom Pseudomonadati; phylum Pseudomonadota; class Gammaproteobacteria; order Pseudomonadales; family Pseudomonadaceae; genus Pseudomonas; species Pseudomonas sp. R19M. The sequence goes on along the minus strand of NZ_JBNPJV010000032.1, from coordinate 72,296 downwards.
AAGCGGTGCGTGCGTTGTATTACGCCAGTGTGGTCATGCGCCAATCCCTGGCGTTCATGATGCAATCGCTGCTCGGGGTGTACGGTGGCGAGCAGTTTGGCGCCGGGCTCAACCTGATGCGTCGTGCTTTGGCCGACGATATCGCCGCCCACACGCCTTCGGTACCCACGGCACAACTGCGTACGTTGCTGCTGGGTTTGCAGAGCTGCAGCCAGCTGGGCGGGGCGTTATCCAATTGCCAGGCGTTGATCCAGCGCCTGGATGCGGAACTGGATGCGGTAGGCCTGCTGCAACGGCTTCTGGGTTATGCCGGCACTGGTATCGAATCGGCGGAAGTCCAGCGGCTAGCTTGCGATTTTGGCGGCGCGCTACCGGCTGCCCAACTGGTGTCTCTCAACGGCTTGTACCCGGTGATGCAACGTTTGCCCCTGGCTCTGTGGCGTGACAGCCGTGGGCGTGAAGAGGCCCTGCATAACATCTTGCTGGTGATGGACGAATTCACCCGTGCCGAGCGCGGTCATCTGCACTTCGACGGTGAGTCGAGGAGCCTCCCGTGACGGTGCTGGCCGCCATCAACGCTGTGCTGCTCAAAGTGGCGCAGCGTGCTGAAGTGTTAGGCGCGGTGGTGGTCATGGCCATCGTGTTCATCTTTATTGTGCCGTTGCCCACCTGGTTGGTGGATATCCTGATCGCACTCAATATCTGCATTTCCTGTTTGCTGATCGTGCTCGCGCTGTACCTGCCCGGGCCGTTGGCGTTCTCGTCGTTCCCGTCGATTTTGCTGCTGACCACAATGTTTCGCCTGGCATTGTCGATCGCCACTACGCGTTTGATCCTGCTGGAGCAGGACGCGGGTGACATTGTCGAAGCCTTCGGCAATTTTGTGGTGGGCGGTAACCTCGCGGTGGGCCTGGTGATTTTCATGATCCTGACCCTGGTCAACTTCCTGGTGATTACCAAGGGCTCCGAACGGGTCGCCGAAGTCGCCGCGCGCTTCAGCCTGGATGCCATGCCGGGCAAGCAGATGTCGATCGACAGCGATTTGCGCGCCGGGCTGATCGACGGTGGGCAAGCTCGCGACAAGCGCGAGCAGTTGTCCCGCGAAAGCCAGCTGTTCGGGGCCATGGACGGGGCCATGAAGTTCGTCAAAGGCGACGCCATTGCCGGCTTGATCATCGTGCTCATCAACCTGCTGGGTGGCTTCTCCACCGGGATGTTCCAGCATGGGATGAGTGCGGGAGATTCGATGGCGTTGTATTCGGTGCTGACCATTGGCGATGGTCTGATCGCACAGATTCCGGCGCTGCTGATCTCCCTGACCGCCGGCATGATCATTACCCGTGTGGCACCGGATGGGCGCAAGGGCGCCAATAACATGGGCGCCGAAATTGCCCGGCAGATGACCAGTGAGCCCAAGAGCTGGATGATCGCCTCGGTAGGCATGCTCGCCTTCGCCGCGCTGCCGGGCATGCCCACGGTGGTGTTTATTCTGATCTCGCTGATGACCGGCAGCCTGGGCTACTACCTGGCGCGTCAGCGCCAGCGCGAGGCTGCCCCGCCGCCGCAGGCTGAAAAAGTGGTGCGGCCCGAGGAAAACGGCGACGAAGACTTGCGCGGTTTTGATCCGTCACGCCCCTATCTGTTGCAGTTCCACCCGACGTTGTACGCAACGCCGCAGGTCATCGATATCGTTCATAAGATTCGCCAGGCCCGGAACGGGCTGGTCACAAGCATCGGCCTGACGCTGCCGCCGTTTGAAGCCGAGTTCGATGACTTGCTGGCGCCTGACGAGATGCGCTTCTGCGTGCACGAAGTGCCGGTGATGGCGGCGACCCTGAGTGATCGCATCGCCGTTGAATACGCATCGCTGACGCCACCCTTGGAGCGAGGCGAGAGAGGGCTTCCTGAGCGCGATGAGCAGGACTGGTTATGGCTTGCTCCCGATGACCCTTTATTGGACGACCCCCAGGTCGAGCGTTTCACTGCCCCGAGCCTGATCATCGAGCGCATGACGCGAGCGATGATGCTTAGCGGGCCGCGGTTTCTCGGTATCCAGGAGAGCAAGGCGATTCTCAGTTGGCTGGAACACAACCAGCCGGAACTGGTGCAGGAACTGCAACGCATCATGCCGCTTTCGCGGTTTTCGTCAGTGCTGCAGCGCCTGGCCAGCGAAGGCGTGCCGTTGCGTGCGGTGCGCTTGATTGTCGAGTCGTTGATCGAGTACGGCCAGCATGAGCGCGAACCGGATGCCTTGGCCGATTACGCGCGTATTGCCCTCAAGTCGCAGATCTACCACCAATACAGCGAGCCCGATGGCCTGCATGCCTGGCTGCTGTCGCCCCAGACTGAAAACATCCTGCGCGAAGCGTTGCGCCAGACCCAGAGCGGCGTGTTCTTTGCCCTCGACAACGAGAGCAGTGCAGCCCTGATCAACCTGCTCAACCAGGCATTTTCGGCGCGGCCCAAAAGCAAGAGCGTGATGCTGGTGGCACAGGATCTGCGCAGTCCCTTGCGCACCTTGTTGCTGGACGAATTCAGCCATGTGCCGGTGCTGTCCTTCGCCGAGTTGGGGAGTACTTCCAAGGTCAGGGTGCTGGGGCGTTTTGACCTGGGCCAGGACGAGTTGATGCGCGGAGCAGTGGCATGACACCGCCGTTAATGCTGACACCACAGGTGCGATGATGTTCGAGCTGCGGGTACTCGATGGACTGCAAAAAGGCGCCGCTTTGCCGTTGTTTGGTGAGCAGTGGAGCCTTGGCGCCCACGCGGATGCCGACCTGTTGTTGAGGGACCCGGGTATCACCGAGCACCACGCCCGTTTGCAACTGGTCGACGGACATTGGACGGTGCAGGCCGAAGCGGGGCTGTTGCAAGACAGCGACGGGCAAGTGCTGGCGCAGATCGGCGACCTGGCACTCGATACGCCTTTTGTGATCGGTGCCGTGCGCTTGTGTGTGGTGCCGGCTGATCAGCCTTGGCCGCAGGCGCCGCCTGACCGGCCAACACCGTTGGCGCCGCCGCCTGAACCGGCCCAGCGGCTGGTGCTGTCGTCGATCTCCCCGTCGCAACAGAAACGTTTGATCAGCCTGGTGTTGCTGTGTGCCGTGGTCATCGTCGCGATCGGTATCGTCTCGACGCCAGGGCGCGGGGCACAAGCGTCGCTGATGCCCGTCGTGGAGCAAAAGCAGGAGCTGATCTCACCCTTCGAGGTGCGGCAGCAGTTGTTGAAGATGCTCAGCGAACGTGAGTTGGCCCAGCGGGTCAGCTTGCAGGTGATCAATGCCCAGATTGTCCTCAACGGCGATGTTTCCCAGGAAGAAGTCGAGCTGGTCGCCCGCATGCTCAGTCGTTTCGCCGAGCAGTTCGACACCGCCGTGCCGGTGATCAGCCGCGTGCAGGTACGCGATAACACACTCCCCTTCAAGATCCTCCAAATCGTCGGCGGCGCCAGCGGCCACGTGGTGCTGGAGCACGGCGTCCGGTTGTTCGTGGGCGACGAACTGGATGGCCTGCGGTTGGTGTTGATCGACAACAACAAAGTGATTTTTGACGGTACGCAACGGTATGAGGTGCGCTGGTGAATAACTCGATACAGGCGCGCCTGGAAGCGTGGCGGCTGAACCAGTCACACGCGTTGACCCGCTTTGCGCCCGTTTCGATGCGCGGTCGCATACAGCGTGTGAACGGCATGCTGTTGCAATGCCGGTTGCCTGACGCACGTATTGGTGACTTGTGCCAGGTGGAGAAAAAACCGGGTGATTGCATGCTGGCCGAAATCATCGGGTTCGATCAGCAGGACGCGGTGCTCAGCGCCCTGGGTAACCTGGAAGGTGTGCGCGTAGGCGCCAGTGTTGAGCGCCTGGGCGTGCCACACCGAGTACAAGTCAGCGAGGCGCTGCTGGGGCAGGTGCTGGATGGCTTTGGTCGGCCTATTGCGGGGGACGGTCCCAGTGCGTTTGTCGTGACCGACACGCTCGATGCCAGCACCGTATTGTGCGAGGCGCCGCTGCCGACCGAGCGACCGAGGATCAATCGGGCGCTTGCCACCGGGGTGCGTTCGATCGATGGCCTGTTGACCTTGGGCGAGGGCCAACGCGTGGGCCTGTTCGCGGGGGCCGGTTGTGGCAAGACCACCTTGTTGGCCGAGATTGCCCGCAATGTCGACTGCGATGTGATTGTGTTCGGCCTGATTGGCGAGCGAGGCCGCGAGCTGCGTGAGTTTCTCGACCATGAGCTGGATGACGCATTACGCGCCAAGGCGGTATTGGTCTGTGCCACCTCCGACCGTTCCAGCATGGAGCGCGCCCGCGCCGCTTTCACCGCAACGGCGCTGGCCGAAGGGTTTCGGCGCAAAGGCCAGCGGGTGTTGTTGCTGATCGATTCCCTGACCCGGTTCGCCAGAGCCCAGCGCGAGATCGGCCTGGCGGCCGGCGAACCCCTGGGGCGCGGGGGCTTGCCGCCGTCGGTGTATAGCTTGCTGCCGCGGCTGGTGGAGCGCGCCGGGTTGACGCGAGACGGTGTGATCACCGCCATCTACACGGTGCTGATCGAACAGGACTCCATGAGCGATCCGGTGGCCGATGAGGTTCGCTCCCTGCTTGATGGTCACATCGTGCTGTCGCGCAAGCTGGCCGAGCGTGGTCACTATCCGGCGGTGGATGTACTGGCCAGCTTATCGAGGATTTTGAGCAATGTGGCCGAGCCCGCACATATCCGGGCCGGCACCGCGCTGCGACGCTTGTTGTCGGCGTATCAGCAGATCGAGCTGATGCTCAAGCTGGGTGAGTATCAGCCCGGCAGTGATGCCTTGACCGATATGGCCGTGGACAGCCGTCAGTCCGTCGATGGTTTTCTGCGCCAGGACTTGCGAGAGCCATCACCTATCACGACGACCCTGGAGCAACTGACGGAGCTGACAGCGTATGTCCCCTTCTGAGTCACTGAGCGTTGAAGTCGAGACACTGCGGCGCTTGCGTCGGCATCGCGCGGATCGTGTCGAGCGAGCGTTGAGTGCCGCCCAGCGAGCCCAGCGAACCCTGCTGGAACAGATCGCGCAGGCGCAGCAGGCGCTTGAACACACACGCCTTGAAGAGGCGCGGCAATGCGCGCAACTGCTGAGTCAGCACCAGGGGCAGGTCATGACCTTCAAGGCGTTGAAAGATTGGAGCGCCCAAGAGCGCAACCTGTCGGCCGGCACCCAGCGTGAAGAAGACCAGCTACACGCCTTGCATGAGCAAAAGGCGCAGCAGGCCGAGCACATCAGCAGCGTGCAGAAGCAGGTCAGCCAATGTTTGCGTGAGGTCGAAAAGCTTCAGGAACTGGCCAGTTTATTGATTCAGGAGGAGGCGTGACTCAGGTGCCGGCAGACAAGGTCGAGCGTCCGCTCCTGCGGGAGCTTCGTGAGGCGCGTGAGGCCGGGGCCGGCGTGGCTATCCCTGAAGAACAAGGGCAGTTGTTCCGCCGGCTATTCGCTGATGAAGGTGAGCCCACGGGCTATGGCAGCCACGCTGCGGCGGGACGAAGCGCAGCCGCAGAGATCGCCATGATCGAGACATTGACCGAACAGTTGGCCCCTCGGTTACACATCGCTTCGCAGTGGCCGCTGGAAGCGATGCTGTACGTGCCTCGGCTGGGGCGGATTCAGACCCGTATCCGCCGAGAGCAGGGCGCCTGGAGCGTTGAGTTGGAGGCCGAGCAGGACACGACGACGCGTTGGCTCAGTGGTGTGCGACAGCGCTGTGAGGATCGGATTGCCCAGGCCGTTGGCCAGCCGGTCAGCCTGCATCTGGCGCATCTGGAGCGCACGTGATGATGCCGCCTCTGGCCTTGCGCCCGGTGCAGGGTGACGTGGTCGCTGCGCTGCGTCGGTTGGGGGGCGGGTTGCGCCTGCCCTTTGAGGTCGACGGCCAGCGCGGGGAGTTGCGGCTTGAGCCCGCGCGCGCACCGGAAGGCGTAACGCCGTTGTGTTTTGAAACGGCCTGCGGGGTGCTGGCGTTCGGTGAGCCTTCGCCGCAGCTCAGCCTGTTGGGCGAGTGCCCGGTGACACTGGCCCAGGCCGGCAATGATCCGGACTCCTGGTTCTGGGCCCTGTTTGAACAACATCTGAGCCCACAGGTTCGCGCGTTGTTCGGCTACCTGCGTTTATCCCCCGCGGTGCCGGTGTTGGACTTCGGTTGTCGGCTGTGGGTGTGCCTTGGCGCATCCAGGGTCGCGGGTTTTCTGTGGATGTCTACGCATAGCTTCCTGGCACTGTGCGAGGCCGGGCCTTGGCAGCCGACAGCCGCGCCGATGCCGGACCGATTCCAACTGACGCTCGCGGTCACGCTGGGGCATTTGCGTTTGTCGATCGCGCAGCTGTGCAGCGTCCGCGAAGGCGACGTCGTGGTGCTCGAACACACCTATTTTCAAGTGCAGGGCACCGGTTACTTGCCCGTCGGCAAGCATCGCCTGCACGGGTGCATTGACGATGCAAGCGGGTCGCTGTGCCTGACCGTGACTTCAATAGAGGAAACAACTGTGGATGAAGATTTGGTTGCTCATCACGCTCCGCAAGGCGGGGACGACCGACCGGTGACGGATGTGTTCGGTCATGAGCCATTTGATGAGTTGAGCATGGCGCTCAATGTACGCTGCGGCACGCTGAACCTGAGCCTCGGCGAGTTGCGCAACCTCGCCCCCGGCGCCGTGTTGGGGATAACCGGATACGCCCCCGGCATGGCCGGGCTTTACTATGGCGACCGGCCCATCGGCCAGGGCGAGTTGGTTGAGGTGGATGGGCGGCTCGGCTTGCAGTTGTCCCGTGTGGTGTTCTCCCGATGACCTTTCAAGGCGTGGACCCGCTCGTTCTCGCGCTGTTTCTGGGTTCATTGTCGCTGATGCCGATGTTGTTGATCGTCTGCACGGCGTTCTTGAAGATCGTCATCGTGCTGATGATTACCCGCAACGCCATCGGCGTGCAGCAGGTACCCCCGAGCATGGCGATCAATGGCATCGCCCTGGCGGCGACGCTGTTTATCATGGCGCCCGTCGGCTATGAGGTGGCGCAGACGCTCAAGGTGTCACCGCTGGACTTGAGCAGCGTGCAGACGATGCAAGAGACTGGCCTGGCGGCCATCCAGCCGTTGCGCACGTTCATGCAGCGCAATACCGATCCGGATGTCCTGACCCACCTGAAGGAAAACAGTGCGCGCATGTGGCCGCCGGAAATGGCGCAGCAGGTTCAGCGCGAAGACTTGATCCTGTTGATGCCGGCCTTTGTTCTCTCGCAGCTGCAGGCGGGTTTCGAGATCGGCTTCCTGATCTACATCCCGTTCATCGTCATCGATTTGATCGTCTCCAATCTGCTCCTGGCATTGGGCATGCAAATGGTCTCGCCCATGACCATCTCACTGCCGCTCAAGCTGCTCCTGTTCGTCCTGGTGTCCGGATGGTCGCGTCTGCTCGACAGCCTGTTCCTTTCTTATCTCTGAGTGGCCTATGGAACCGATCGTGCTGTTCAAGCAAGGCATGCTGCTGGTGGTGGTCCTGTCGGCGCCCCCGTTGATCGTGGCAGTGGTGGTCGGTGTGCTGACATCGCTGGTGCAGGCGTTGATGCAAATACAGGATCAGACCCTGCCCTTTGGCATCAAGTTGGTCGCGGTGGGCGTCACCCTGATATTGACCGGGCGTTGGATTGGGGTGGAGTTGATCCAACTGATCAACCTGACGTTCGACATGATCGCCCGTTCGGCACTGAACTGAGGTTACCGGCTTGCTGCTTCTCGTTGATTACCTACCCAGCCTGCTGGTCGCCATGGCGCGCATCTATCCCTGTGCTTTTCTGGTGCCTGCATTCTGCTTCCAGCACCTTAGGGGGATGCCTCGACACATCATCGTCATGGTCCTCGCGCTGATTCCGGCACCCGGCATCTACAGCGTGCTCAACGGCCAGGACTACTCGGCCTTGATGATCGCTGGGTTGGTGTTCAAGGAGCTGGTGCTGGGGTTCCTGCTCGGGATCTTGCTGGCCATGCCGTTCTGGATGTTCGAGTCAGTGGGCGCCTTGCTGGACAACCAGCGTGGCGCCCTGGCCGGTGGTCAGCTCAACCCTTCATTGGGGCCGGATGCTACGCCCGTGGGCCACCTGTTCAAGCAGTTGGCGATCTACCTGTTGATCGCGACCCTCGGGCTTGGCGTATTGACCCAGGTGATCTGGGACAGCTACCTGGTGTGGCCGCCGACGGCGTGGCTGCCGTCGGTGGCGGTGAATGGCTTCAGCGTATTCCTCGGGCTGCTTGGCGATACGTTCATGCACATGATGCTGTATGCCGCACCGTTTATTGGCGTGTTGCTGTTGCTGGAATTCGGCGTCGCCTTGCTCGGGTTGTATAGCCCGCAACTGCAAGTGTCGACCCTGGCGCCGCCGCTCAAAAGCCTGGCCGGGTTGATGATCCTGATTTTGTACTTTCCCCTGTTGCAGGATTTGATCGTCGGTCGCATGAGCCTGCTGGGTGATCTCAAACACGCCCTGGGCCTATTGCTTCAGGGCTCGACGCCATGAGTGACTCCGGTGAGAAAAAGCACGCGGCGACGCCGAAGAAGTTGCGTGACCAACGTCAAAAAGGCCAGGTCGCGCAGAGCCAGGATGTCGGTAAATTGCTGGTGTTGACCGCCTTGAGCGAGATCGCCTTGTTCACGGCCGAACCCAGCATGCAACGCTTCCAGCAGCTGATGGTGCTGCCCATGTCGCGAATGGGCCAACCCTTCGCACGCGCTTTGGAAGAGGTGTTGCTGGAAAGCCTGATCGTGTTTTTTGCGTTTGCCCTGATGATGGCCGGCGTGGCGATCAGCGTGAAGTTGATCAGCAGCTGGATGCAGTTCGGGTTGCTGTTTGCGCCACAGAGCCTGCAGCTCAACTTCAGTCGCCTGAACCCTCTGAGTCAACTCAAGCAGATGTTCTCGGCCCAGCAGGTCATGAACCTGTTGATGAGCCTGGCCAAGGCCCTGCTATTGGGCGTGATCCTGTATGCCGTGATCGGTCCGTCCTTGGGAACCCTGATCAAGCTGGCCGGTAGCGACCTGCAAACCTATGTCCAGGCGCTGATTGTAGTGTTCCGCCATCTACTGCATGCCTGTCTGGGCTTGCTGTTGGTCTTGGCGTTGATTGACCTGGCGTTGCAGAAGCATTTTTTTGCCAAGCGCATGCGCATGACCCAAGTGGAGGTACTCAAGGAATACAAGGATATGGAAGGCGACCCGCACGTGAAGGGGCAGCGTCGCTCCCTGGCTTATCAACTGGCCCAGGAAGAACCCAAGGTCAAGCTGCCCAAGCTGGAGGAATCCGACATGCTGGTGGTCAACCCGACGCACTTTGCCGTCGCCTTGTATTACCGCCCAGGCAAGACACCGCTGCCGTTACTGGTGGACAAGGGCACGGATGCGCAGGCACGCGCGTTGATCGACCGGGCGAAAGCCGCCGATGTCCCGGTGGTCCAATGCGTCTGGCTGGCCCGTACGCTGTACGAGAAAAAGCTGGGGATGGGGATTCCTCGCGAAACCTTGCAGGCGGTCGCCTTGATCTACCGGACCTTGCGTGAGCTTGACGCTGAAGCCAAGCGCGAAACCCTGGAATTGCCGGGACTGGAGCGGCGTTGATTCAGCGAGCGGCGCGCCGGTCCAGCGTCTCGAGACTGGCCAGCGAGAGCAGGCGGCTGATGGTTGCGTCGAGCGCCTGGCGCTGGGTCGGCAGTGCATGCCAGATCACCAGGTTGCCCCTGGCGTCCAGGTAGACAAAGCAGCCACTGAAGGCCACTGCTTGTTCAAACCGGCGCTCAAGTGCCCGCTGCAATTGTCGGGGTCGCAAGACGTCGCGGTTCACCTGCAGGGCCAATCCCGGACCGGCAGCCGTATCCATGGCGTAGATGGCAATGCCGGGGCCGACTGGCAGGTGGGCGCCAGGGCCGCCCACCCATGCGTCGCTGAATGCCTCGCGACGCTGCTGGTTATCGGTAAGTCCGTGGGGCGTCATCGTTCCAGCGATATCGTCTGGTAGTCCGAACGCTCGCCTGACGGGCCCGACTCGGCCCGCATCTGCGGTGGCCACCAGACCACCAGCGTGTGCTTGCCTGACTGCGGACGTGAGCACGAGTCGCCTTGGCAGGTCGGCGTGCAGCCGGCGACGAGCAGTGCCGCACCGATGAGTGTGGAGCACAACAGTAAAGGCTTCATTGCGGTTGGTTCCGGGTTGGGGTGAGCAGGGAAGGGCGGGAGACGCCGATGTGTTCGTCTTTCACCACTGGACGCATGGCAATAAAGACCTCGGCTTCTTCACCCGGCTTGAGCCAGGCTCGCGGCCAGACGCTGACGGCCAGGGTGTGTGAGTTACTGCACTCCTTTTCATCAATACGTACGTTGCGGTTGAACTGGTTGCGCAGCACGACGACGGCCACGTTGAAGTCCGGGCCGGTGTACCACTGGCTGCGGTCGGTATTGAGCGCCAGCAGATCGCGCGTGACGCATAGGGTATTGAGCCCCAAGGGCAAGGGGGCCGTCTTGAAAGGCTTGGGTACCTGGCCGCTCACCAGATGCGCCAGGGTGCTGGTGATATCGCTGCGCTTGATCACCGGTTGGTGAGGGGCATCGCGCCTGGCCAAGGGTTTGAGGGCGGCTTGCAACTCGGCCTGATCGTCTTTTGGCAGGTAGCGCGAAGGGTCGGCCTGATCGCCGATGACCCGGGGGGTCAGGATGAACAGCCTTTCGCGGCGATTGTTCTGGCGTTCAGTGGAAGAAAACAAGGCCTTGCCCAGCAGGGGAATATCCCCCAGCAATGGGACTTTGTTGTGCTTGTCGGTGCTTTCGCTGACGTGGAAGCCACCGATCACCAGTGAGCGTTTCTCCGCCATCACCGCCTGGGTACTGACTTTGCCACGGCTCACATCCGGTGTTGTGCTCAGGGGGTTGGACTCATTGAAGTTACCGTCTTCGATGTCCACCAGCAGGTGGATCTGATGCTTGCCCCGGGACGTGATGACCCTGGGCACGACCTGGAAGCTGGTGCCGACCGTGACGGGCAAGATGGTTGCGTTCTCGGTGCCGCCGACCAGGTATTGAGTGCGGTTGAAATCGATCACCGCGGGGTGGTTTTCCAGGGTCAGGACCGACGGATTCGAGACCAGGGTCGCCAGGCCGCGGCTTTCCAGGGCCCGTATGTCTGCGTAAAACCGGTCGCGATTTTCAAATGAAAGTTGTGATGACGTACCGGGGCTCGTGTTCACGCCGCCTCGGAAGCGGCTGTTCTGAAACCCCCAGTTAACCCCGAATTCACGCAGTTGAGTGCGCTCGATATCCAGGATGATTGCGTCGATTTCCACAAGCTTGCGCGCTACGTCGAGTTGGGCAATCAGGTCGCGATACATGGCCTGGCGTTCGGGCAGGTCATAGATCAGTACCGCGTTGTTGCGCACGTCCGCCTCGACGCGGATTTTGCCGCTGCCGACGGGCGCACGCGGCGTGACCATGGGGCCAGTGCCTGGGGGCTCCGAAGGTGCCGTGGTGCCCAGCATCTGCCCCAGCAACGGGTTGCTCAAGCGAGCGCCGCTCGCCGCGAGCGGTGCGGGTGCGGAAGGGGGCGTGGCACGGGATGACAAGGCTGACGCTGGGCGCGTTTCCAATAGCCCGCGCAGCATATTGGCGACGCCGGGGACGTTGTATTTTTCGCCACGATAATCAATCTGCCGGTCTGCGGCATTGGCAAACTTCAGGGGGAACGTCAGTACGCTCTGTTTTTCATCGGGCGACCGGCGCTGGCTGGCGAACTGTTTAATCTGCTCGATGTAGCGTCTGGGGCCGGAAACCAATATCACACCGTCCTCGGGGAGCTCGCCCCAGCCGAAGCGGCTTTCCAGCAAGCCGATATCAGTCAATGCCTGCTTCAAGTCCGCGATGGTTTCCGAGGAGACCTCGAGGCGTGCGGATTCCTGTTGGTCCAGGGTGCTGATGTACAAAGTGTTGTTGTACAAGTACCACTGGAAACGATGCTCAACGCCCAACCTGTCGAGCAGCGACTGGGGGGTATTGGCGCGGATCTTTCCATTGACGACACCCTCCAGCAGGCCCTCGATCTGCAACTGCGTGCCGAAGGTCTGGGCGAAGTCTTCAAGTACCTCGCGCAAAGGCTTGTGTTCGGCTTCATAGGCATACGCGGTATTTTTCCATTCGCTGGGAATGGCGGCCTGCGCGCTTTGCCAAGGGATCAGCAACCATGGCAGAACGAGCAGGCCGCGCCAGCCGGAGCGCTTTGCAGTTAACCGGGGCGAGGGGGCATGCAAGCCATCAGGCTTGTCGGAGGTATTGTTCATAAGGCGTTCTCTGATTAAGGCGAAAGCGGATGTCGCGAGGCGGGGCGCGGCGCACGGGCAGGGCGTGCAAGGCGGGCCATGACTGCCCGCCAGGTGTCACGCTGATTGAGCAGCGCCTCGAGGCTTTTCTGCACCTGCGTCGGGTTTGGCGCGTCGTGCAGGCACTCGAGCAACCACAGCGCGCCATGGACCGGGTCTTGGGCGAGCGCCCCTGGAAAATGATGCAAGCTGGCGGCGCCCGGACGCATCCAGTTCTCCAACTGGGCATTGGTGGGCACGTGCTGAGTGAGTTCAACGCCCAGTACCAGCGCGCCGCTGTCACGTTGCAGGACGATACGGCTATCGCCTTCAGTCAAGGTGATCTGCGGATCGGAACCGCTCAACCAGCGCGCCAGGTCATCCTCACCTTCAAGGGATTCCATCAAAGACGATCTTCCCTTTATCGGCCATGTGATTGGTCATCGCGAAGGTTGAGGTCATCAGTTGGTTGGCATCCATCTTGAGCTCAAAGGCCTGTTCCAGTAAGGCCGCGAACGTTTCGTTATCGAGCGGCTCTTCTGAGGCTTTCTTCATCTGTTCGAGGTGGCGGTTGACGGTATCCAGTTCCCTGTATTGCCGTTGTTGCTGGCGGTAATCAAAACTCATGGTCGGCTCTCCGGTGGCTTTGCCGCTATAAGTGGCTAAAGGCTGGTAACGGTTCCACGCCAAGAGTTTTGAAAGGCAATGTAATCAGCGTTGCCGGAAATTCCTTACCTGCCGCGGGACACGGGCTCAAGCAATAGCAGGCCATCAACGGTAGAGCGCCACTCGATGTGGAAGCTGCCTTCGTCGGTTTCCAGTATGAGTGTCTCGGCCGCCAGGGAGTCATCAAGGCGCAGGCACCAGGGGGCCTCAGTGTGAAGCTGCAGCCATTGCTCGACCTGCACGTGGTCCTGTGGGTGGCAGACCAGGTTGGCTGCGATTGCCGGGACTTGCGTGTTCAGCAGTTTTTTAAGCAAGGCGTTGAGGCGCTCGGCGGGAGGTGTCAGCTCCAGCAGGCTGATCAGCGCCTGATTGGTGACGGAGGTGGCAATCTGCTCGAGGCGCTCGCAAATGGCCTGGCGCTCTACTTCCCAGCGTTCGAGCTGGCGATTGGCACGCTGCCAGAACTCGACCTGGGCCTGTTCAAGCAATTGCTCGCTGTGTGCCTGAGCCTGGTGCAGTAGCGCGTCGGCTTGGGCCTGGGCGTTTTCGAGCAACTGCTCGGCCTGTCGGCTGTCGGCAAGGACAGCTCGGGGAATCAAGGCATGCGGCAGGCTTGCGGTGGGCATCGACAGTTCAATCTTGCGTCGGCATAACATGGTGCGGGGGCACTCCGGAGGGGGCAGCGTGAAAGTCGTCTTCCGCCGCAGCGGTGGCACGCCAGATGACCGCCTGCCAGACAGTGTCCAGTTTGCTTCCCACTTGCGGTAGGTATTGGCTTTCGAGTTCCAGTACCCGACGGCGCGCAAAACTGAGGCGCAAGCGTTGCCACACGGTGTGATCGACCCAGGCGCGCAGATGATGCAGAGGGTCTTCACTGGGTTGTCGGGACGAGGAGGGCAGGGCCATGGATAGGCGGGCGCACCACTGGCGCTGGTCATGATTCAAAGCGGTATCGCGCTGTGGGTGGTAAATGCCGTCGACCAGGGTCAGCATCAACGCTTGTTGTTCAGGCGGTGCCAGTACCATCCGCAATAGCGCTGCAGAGGGCTGGATCGGCAGGCAGGGCGTGATGCCCAATGCGCGACTGATCAGCTCATGCCGGCCGCGGCATAACGCGAGGCTGGAGGGTGAGTTGAGATCGAAGGCGACCCATGGATGCTGCGAACGGCTCCAGGGGCAGGCCCACCAATGCACCCAGTCACGGATATCAGGCATGTGGTGGCGAGCTCGAAGGTGATGCGGTTCGCGTCTTGCGAAGCCATAGAGCAGCGGCAACGAGTGACACTATCAAGAGGATCAGCAAGACCGTCACACAGATCTGCCAAAAGGCCAGGTCAGCCTCGGGTACTAGAAACGCGCCGAAGTAGACCAGTCGTTCGCGCTCGATATAGGTCGCGGCCGGCACGAACGTAACGGTGAGTTTTTGCGGGTTGTCCGCCGTGGTGCTCATGCCGGGGATGCTGCTGGCAACCATCCTGCGTACGCGTGGCCTGATGTTGTCCGGCTCCAGCCTTGGATCGTGCTTGATAAAGACCGAGGCTGAAGCCGGTTGTACGGGTTCGCCCGGCGCTACACGCTCGGGCAGCACAACATGGACGCGGGCAACGATGACCCCATCTATGTTGGATAGCGTCGCCTCCAGTTCCTGGGACAAGGCATAGATATAGCGCGCACGCTCTTCCAGCGGGGTGGAAATAACCCCTTCCTTACGGAAAATTTCACCGAGTGTGGTGCGCGCGGTTTTTGGCAGCCCTGCCGCCTCCAGCGTTCGAACCGCACGGGCGATATCGCTTGTGCGGACCCGCACTACGGCACCGTCTTTTTCCAGTACCTTCTGGGCACGGATATGCTTGTCCGCCAGTTCGGCGATCACATCGTTGGCTTCCTGTTCGGACAGCTGGCGGTGAAGGTCAATGCGTTCACCACAGCCGCTCAGCATGAACGTCAGCGTAAGTAATAAATAGATGAAGCGCGTGCGCATAAGCGGCCTACTGCAAGTTGGTGGTTTTTTCTACCATCGAAACGCAGTGCTTAATGATTTTCACCGACACGGTCAGGACCTCTTTGCTTTCAGCCAGCGCCTGCGGGACTTGAACTGATTTTATCGAGTTCTTGTTTTTCACCAGGTCGCTCAAACCCTTGGAGACATCGTTGGCACGCGTTCTCAGATAGTTGGATTGCTCGGCCAGAAAGTGCGTGCCGATGGTGGGGGGTGGTGTTTTGACGCTGTCATTGGTTGCCAGGGCTGACGCAAAAAAGTGGCTGTCGATGGTGCTGTCAGCGCCCGTCGTGGCTTCGGCGATTGGAAGCGGTGTGGAAGGCGGCGAGGCCCACTCGTTTTTTAAAAGCATGTAATCTCCACCCATTGCACGAGATTGATAACGAAGAGAGTTGCCTCCCTTGCAAACCAGGCAAAGGAGGCAATAGGGTCAGGGCCTGTTCGCGCCTATTTGCTGCATTATTTTGGTGAGTTTTTCGACAAGAATACTGGTGCGGGTGAGCTCGACGTTTTCCGCATTCTTAGTTTCTTGCAGTTCCTTTGTCTGGAGTATTGCCTGTTCGTTTGTGAGACGTCCGAGTGAGGAAACATTGTTAATAGACATATGCAGTACCTTTTTAAGATTGGATCTTGCTAAGTGCTCAGCACTGTGTGTTTAAAAGCTAGCGAGCTAGTGCTCATGTTATGGGTGGCGGAAGAGGCTTCAACGGTTCCTGATGAGTATTGTTTAGTTATTTCTGGATATTTCGTCGGTGTTGTCTGTTAACGGCCTAGTTGAATATGTTCAGGTGTTTCAAACGGTAGTAAAGCGTGCGCTTAGGGATTCCCAGTTCCACCGCCACACTTTCCACACAATCGGCATGACGTTTCAGGGAGGCCTCAATCAGTGATTTCTCGATTTGTTGCAGTTTTTCCTTGAACGGTTGCACCCTCTGCTCCACCAGCGGTTCGCACAGGGGCGGCAAGCCCAACACAAAGCGCTTTGCCGCTGAACGCAGCTCCCGGATGTTGCCGAGCCAGCCGTGACACAGCAATTGTTGGAACAACGTAGGGGAAGGCGTCGGTGCGGCGCATTTGAAGTGCTCGGCTTCCTGTTGAACCATGCTCAAGAACAACGGAATGATTTGCTCCTGGCGAGTACGCAGCGGTGCGAGGCGGATGCTGACAACATTGAGCCGGAAGAACAGATCGCGCCTGAAGGTACCTTGTTCAACCATGTCATGCAGCGATTGCTGGGCAGAGGCGATCACACGCATGTCTACCGGGATGAAACGGGTCGACCCCAGGCGTTCCACTCCGCGAGACTCCAGTGCACGTAATAGCTTGGCTTGCAGCGCGAGAGGCATGCTATCGATTTCATCCAGATACAACGTGCCTAAATGCGCGGCTTCAATAAACCCGGCACGTGACTGCACCGCGCCGGTATAAGCGCCGCTGTTCACACCGAACAATTGGCTTTCCGCCAGGCTTTCCGGAATCGCCGCGCAGTTCACGGCGACGAAGTTTCCTCGACGCCCGGATAAACGATGAACGCGTTGGGCCAGTGTGTCTTTGCCAGTCCCCGTTTCTCCTAATAACAGAATGTCAACATTGAGTGTTGCAGTGCTATTGATTGTATGCTCGATATCGGAACTTTCAGTGAGTGGATGGTCTGTTTCGTGTTCTTCTTGAAAGACGGTCGACATAGTGTGGATGCTCTACTCTCACGTTTAATTCACTGTGGGTGGCGCAAATGATAAAGGCCACTCAGTAGAGCTTAAATTGCGAAGAATGTCATGAGTTCTTCAATGGATAATCGCAGGAAGTAGAGTGGGAAAAGTTGGATTGAGTGAGCGGTTAAGTTGTGCAAGTGCTTTTTTTGTTTTTAACGCCGCACAGCAAGTAAGAATAATCTTAAAGTGGTGATGAGTGGAGGGAAGTAACAGCTTGTTTGTGGTTTTAAATCCAACGCCCACAAAAAAGCCGATGCATTGCATCGGCTTGATGTTGTAGCGAAGTCTTGCGGTAATGCTTACACGTTAAAACGGAAGTGCATCACGTCGCCATCCTTGACGATGTATTCCTTGCCTTCCAGGCGCCACTTACCGGCTTCCTTGGCACCGGCTTCACCCTTGTACTGGATAAAGTCGTTGTAGGCGATCACCTCGGCGCGGATGAAGCCTTTTTCAAAGTCGGTGTGGATCACACCCGCAGCCTG
The DNA here is from genome assembly GCF_050312585.1 of Pseudomonas sp. R19M. NCBI lineage: Bacteria > Pseudomonadati > Pseudomonadota > Gammaproteobacteria > Pseudomonadales > Pseudomonadaceae > Pseudomonas > Pseudomonas sp. R19M. The sequence goes on along the minus strand of NZ_JBNPJV010000032.1, from coordinate 55,081 downwards.
TGGCGCGGTGGCACCGACCTTGACGGTCCAGGCACGGACTTCTTCAACACCGGCCGTGAAGTAGGTCTGCAGGTTGAGCATTTCGTAACCGGCACGAATCACGCGGTTCAGACCCGGCTCTTCCAGGCCCAGGGCCTCAAGGAACATGTCTTTCTCTTCGCCGTCTTCAAGCTCGGCGATTTCCGCTTCGATCTTGTTGCACACAGGCACAACCACTGCGCCTTCTTCCTCGGCGATGGCCTTGACCACGTCGAGCAGCGGGTTGTTCTCGAAGCCATCTTCGGCGACGTTGGCGATGTACATCACAGGCTTGGTGGTCAGCAGGTGGAAGCCTTTGATCACGGCCTTCTCATCCGCGCCCATGTTCTTCATCAGGCTGCGTGCCGGCTTGCCTTCGGTGAAGTGAGCGATCAGTTGCTCCAGCAGGCCCTTCTGGACCACGGCGTCCTTGTCACCGCCTTTGGCGTTGCGTGCGACTTTCTGCAGTTGTTTCTCGCAGCTGTCTAGGTCAGCGAAGATCAGTTCCAGATCGATGATCTCGATGTCGCGTTTCGGGTCGACGCTGTTGGAGACGTGAATCACGTTCTCGTCTTCGAAGCAGCGGACCACATGGGCGATAGCATCGGTTTCACGGATGTTGGCCAGGAACTTGTTGCCCAGGCCCTCACCTTTCGAGGCACCGGCCACCAGGCCGGCGATGTCGACGAATTCCATGGTGGTCGGCAGGATGCGCTTCGGATTGACGATAGCCGCCAGTGCGTCCAGGCGAGGGTCCGGCATCGGCACGATGCCGCTGTTGGGCTCGATGGTGCAGAAGGGGAAGTTCTCCGCCGCAATACCGGACTTGGTCAGGGCGTTGAACAGGGTGGATTTGCCGACGTTGGGCAGGCCGACGATGCCGCAATTGAATCCCATGGTGTTTTCCCCTCGGTAAGAGTCAGGCCTTCTGGCTGTGCAGGTTTTTCATCGCACGGTTCCATTCACCGGCGAAGATATCCGGCAGCACGCCGAGGGCAAAGTCGATGCTGGCATCGAGTTTTTCCTGTTCGGCGCGTGGCGCACGACCCAGGACGAAATTTGAAACCATACTGGCGACGCCTGGGTGGCCAATGCCGAGCCGCAAGCGGTAGAAATTATTCTGATTACCCAACTGCGCAATGATGTCGCGCAGACCATTATGCCCACCATGCCCGCCGCCCAGCTTGAGCTTGGCGACACCGGGAGGCAGGTCCAGTTCGTCATGGGCCACCAGGATTTCTTCGGGTTTGATCCGAAAGAAGCCCGCAAGCGCCGCGACGGCCTGGCCGCTGCGGTTCATGTAGGTGGTGGGAATCAGCAGACGAACATCCTGACCTTGATGCGAGAAGCGTCCGGTCAGGCCAAAATATTTGCGATCGGCCGCAAGGTTCACACCTTGTGCGTGGGCGATACGCTCAACAAAAAGGGCCCCTGCGTTATGCCGGGTCTGTTCGTATTCGGCGCCTGGATTTCCCAGGCCAACGATCAGTTTAATGGCAGTCACGACAGGGGCCCTTCCTTTGGAGTTGTGGATAAGATCGCCAGACCTGAGTGCGGCGAAAGTGGACGACATTACATCATTTACTCAAGAGTAAACGCCGCGTTATCGCCCGCTTTCTCGCTACGTCTCGGTCCGCGATGTTTCCTCAAACTCCGGCAATACAGAGTAATTACTCTGCAGCGCCTTCTTCAGCTTCTGGAGCAACGCGTGGAGCGTGAACGTTGGCAACAGCTTTGTCATCACCGTGAGCCAGTGCAACGAACTCAACGCCTTTTGGCGCCTTGATGTCGGACAGGTGAACGATGGCGCCGATTTCCAGAGCCGACAGGTCGACTTCGATGAACTCAGGCAGGTCTTTCGGCAAGCAGGTCACTTCGATTTCGTTCAGAACGTGCGAGATCTCGCCGCCTTTCTTGACCGGAGCTTCTTCACCAACAAAGTGCACAGGCACGATCGCGGTCAGTTTCTGGCCGGCAACAACGCGAACGAAGTCAGCGTGCATGATGAATTGCTTGGACGGGTGACGCTGCATCGCTTTAACGATGACGTTCTGCTTGGCGCCATCGACGTTCAGCTCGATCACGTGGCTGTAGGCAGCTTCGTTTTCGAACAGCTTGGCGATTTCTTTGGCCAGGATGGTTACGGATTCAGCAGGCTTGTTGCCACCGTAAACAACAGCAGGGATGTTGGCAGCGTGACGCAGGCGGCGGCTCGCACCTTTCCCCAGGTCAGTACGCGCTTGGGCGTTCAGAGTAAAGTCAGTCATTTTGTATCTCCAAAATAGCCATTATCGAGGGGCGTTTGCGACCAGCGCCGTACTCGATATGGGCAAAAAAGCCCCGCCCCGACAGGATGCCGGGGCGGGGCGCTTTTCGTCAGTGAGGTGTTCCTAAGGTTTAACCCTTAACGGAACATCGCGCTGATCGATTCTTCATTGCTGATGCGGCGAACCGCCTCGGCAACGACCGGTGCGATATCCAGTTGGCGGATACGCGCACAGGCTTGAGCGGCGGCGGACAACGGGATGGTGTTGGTCACCACCAGTTCGTCCAGCACGGAATTCTCGATGTTCTCGATCGCTCGGCCCGACAGCACAGGGTGTGTGCAGTAGGCGAAGACTTTAGCCGCACCGTGCTCTTTCAAGGCTTTCGCCGCGTGGCACAGGGTGCCGGCGGTGTCGACCATGTCATCAACCAGAATACAGGTACGCCCTTCGACATCACCGATGATATGCATCACTTCAGAGTGATTGGCTTTTTCACGGCGTTTGTCGATGATCCCGAGGTCCACGCCCAGGGATTTGGCAACAGCCCGTGCACGCACGACGCCACCAATGTCCGGGGACACGATCATCAGGTTTTCAAAGCGCTGATCTTCGATGTCATCCACTAATACTGGGGAGCCGTAGATGTTATCTACCGGAATATCGAAGAACCCCTGGATTTGGTCAGCGTGCAGGTCAACCGTGAGAACACGGTCGATGCCTACCACGGTCAGCATGTCAGCAACGACTTTCGCGCTGATAGCCACACGTGCGGAACGCGGACGGCGATCCTGACGAGCATAACCAAAGTAAGGGATTACAGCTGTGATTCGAGTCGCTGAGGAGCGGCGGAAGGCATCAGCCATCACGACGAGTTCCATCAGGTTATCGTTGGTCGGAGCGCAGGTCGGCTGAATAATGAAGACGTCTTTACCGCGAACGTTTTCATTGATCTCGGCTGTAATTTCGCCGTCGGAAAACTTGCCGACAGAGATGTCACCGAGAGGGATATGCAGCTGACGTACGACACGTCGAGCCAGATCGGGGTTAGCGTTCCCCGTAAAGACCATCATCTTGGACACGCGCAGTACCTAGAGGCTGAGGGTAACCTGGATGAGTATTAGAAAATGGCAGGGGCGGCTGGATTCGAACCAACGCATGGCAGGATCAAAACCTGCTGCCTTACCGCTTGGCGACGCCCCTGTATCTGTTGCAACGAGTGCCTAACACTCGGTTCCTTTTAGAGCAGACTTTGCAGCTTGCGATGCAACATCGAAACGTTGCTTCCCTTTGCTACAAACCCTGTAAGGGTCTCTGTAAGAAGGGCCGAGACTTTATCAGCTTCAGCTTTGTTTGGGAAGCCCCCAAACACACAACTTCCAGTTCCGGTTAATTTTGCTTCGGTAAAATTACCTAACAAATTCAAAGCGTTACGTACCTCTGGATAACGCCTTGCTACAACCGGTAAGCAGTCATTTCGACTGTTTCCCTTGGGAACGGGGCGCACTTTAATGGGAGAAGAGTTACGTGTCAACAACGGATCTGAAAAAATTTCTGCTGTACTTACAGATACTTGCGGAACAAGCACGACGTACCACGGCTCTTCGGGGTATTCCGGCGTGAGTTTCTCCCCCACGCCCTCAGCAAAAGCGGCCCGTCCGTGCACGAAAATCGGGACGTCGGCGCCTAGCGTCAGGCCCAGCGCGGCCAGGCGATCAAGGTCCCAGCCCAGTTGCCACAAGTGATTCAGACCCAGCAGTGTGGTCGCGGCGTTCGAGCTGCCACCACCGATTCCGCCGCCCATGGGCAGAATTTTATCGATCCATATGTCGATGCCCAGTGAGCAACCGGATTGTTCCTGAAGTTTTTTGGCCGCTTTCACAATCAGGTTGCTGTCGTGGGGCACACCTTCGAATTCGGTGTGCAAGCGGATCACACCATCGTCGCGCACGGCGAAGGTGAGTTCATCGCCGTAGTCGAGAAATTGAAACAGTGTCTGCAATTCGTGATAGCCGTCTTCACGGCGACCGAGAATGTGCAGCATCAGATTGAGTTTGGCAGGCGAGGGTAGGGTCAACTTATCTACGGTCACGTTATTGCCCCAGCTTGCGCGGTTGCCAGTCCTTGATCACCAGGGTGACGTCCAGGTCTGTGCCATGCAGCTTGATACGCTCCGGCAGCCAGTAGCCGCCCTGTTCTACATAGCTGAGGTACTCGACCTGCCAGCCATCCTGCTCCAGTGACGCGAGGCGGCTGTCGCCATTGAGGCTCAAACGGCTCTTGCTGTCCGGTGCGGGCAAGCCGCGCACCCACCATACAAGGTGCGACACGGGCAGTTTCCAGCCAATCTGTTCTTCCAGCAGCGCCTCCGGCGATGCCGCTTCATAGCGCCCCTGGTTGGCCACTTCAAGGCTCACCTGGCCGGGCCGACCGGTCAGGCGAGCTGCGCCGCGACCGAGCGGGCCGGACAGGCGAATATCGTAGTAGTCCTGGCGTTGCAGCCAGAACAGCGTGCCGCTGCCCGAATCTTTCGGCGCGCGCACTCCGACCTTGCCCTCGATCTGCCAGCCATCAATGCTGCTGAGCTGGTTTTTGTGCTGTTTCCATTGCCCTGGGTTGCCCTGGCCTTCAACGGATTCGCGGCTACCGACACCCGCGCAACCGGCGAGCAGGGCAATAAGACTGAACACTACAATGTGGCGCAAGAACATAAGCTTAAAGGGTCTCGGATCCGGTCAGGCGCTTGATGGTGCCGCGCAGGATAGGGCTTTCGGGTTGTTCCTTGAGGAATTTTTCCCAGATTTGTCGCGCTTCGCGCTGCTTGCCATTGGCCCACAACACTTCACCCAGGTGGGCGGCGACTTCCTGGTCGGGGAAGCGTTCCAGTGCCTGGCGCAGCAGGCGTTCCGCTTCGTCCAGGTTACCCAGGCGGTAATTCACCCAGCCCAGGCTGTCGAGTACGGCCGGGTCTTCTGGGTTGATCTTGTGCGCTTGCTCGATCAGCGCCTTGGCTTCGTCGTAGCGCGTGGTGCGATCAGACAAGGTGTAACCCAAGGCGTTAAGTGCCATGGCGTTCTCGGGGTCGCGCTTGATGATCAGGCGCAGGTCTTTTTCCATCTGCGCCAGGTCGTTGCGTTTTTCCGCCTGCATGGCGCGGGTATACAGCAGGTTCAGATCATCGGGGTATTGCAGCAAGGCTTGTTGCAGCAATTTCCAGGCGCGCTCGCCCTGCTTGTTGGCGGACAAGGTTTCGGCCTGGATCAAGTACAGCTGGATCGCGTAGTCCGGTTCGGCATCGCGGGCCGCGGCCAGGCGTTTTTCCGCTTCATCGGTACGGCCGTTGCTCATCAGGATGTCGGCCTGGCGCAACTGGGCGGGCAGGTAGTCGTTACCTGGGCCGACCTGGGCGTATTCCAGCAGGGCGGCCTGGGGATCATTGCGCTCTTCGGCAATACGGCCAAGGTTCAGGTGCGCCGAATCGACGTGGCTTTCCCGCGCAATCAGTTCCTCTAGGTAACCCTTGGCTTCGTCCCAGGCCTTGGCTTCCAGGCACACCAGCGCCAGGGAATAGCGCAGCTCGTCATCGTCCGGGTACTGCTGGACCAGGTTGGCGAACTGGACTTTGGCGTCCTCCATGCGGTCCTGCTCGACCAGCATTCGCGCGTAGGTCAGGCGCAGGCGCTTGTCGTCCGGGTATTTCTTGATGCTTTTTTCCAGCAGTGGAATCGCTTCCTTGCCACGATTGAGGTTCTGCAGCAGGCGTGCGCGCAGCAGGATCGGAGCGATCTCGCCCTCTTCCGGCGGGTTCTGTTCCAGCAGTTTCAAGGCTGCGTCGGCTTCGTCATCCTGTTGCAGCAGCAACGCCTTGCCGAAAATCAGCTGGCTGTTCTTCGGATGCTTTTGCAGCAGGCGGTCGAAACCCTTCATCAGGCCATTGCGCGTGTCCTGGTCGGTATCGGCGGCCGACAGCGCGAGGAAGTCGAAATGGGTGTCACCCTTGCCTTGCAGGACTTTCTCCATATAAACCATGGAGTCGTCATAGCGCCCGGCGCGTGCCAGTTGAACCGCCGCGGCCCGCTGGGCTTCCAGGTCGTCCGGGGCGTTTTTTGCCCAGATCAGCGAGCTGTCCAGCGCAGCCTGGTCAGCGCCCAGGTATTCGGCGATGCGAAACGCCCGCTCGGAAATGCCGGGGTCCTGGGTGTTGATCGCCTGGGTCACATAGTTATCCAGCGCAATATCGAAACGATTTCGCTGGCCGGCCAGTTCCGCCGTCAGCAGGCTGTAGACCGTCTCTTCACTGAACGAGGAGTAAACCTTGGGTTTTTCAGGGGCGGGAGTGCTGTCTTCCACCGGTGGCGTACCGTCCGGCGATACGGGTGCCATGGCCTGGCAGCCGCTGAGGAAGACAAAAGCAAGGAGCAACGCGGAGGATCTATTCATATAGGAAGAGGACGACTAACCTGCGGTCGGATCATCATGACACAAGCCTTCGGCCAAACATAACCGAGTCTCAGTGGATGCCTTTATAGACACAAGGCATTAGGACAATAGCCTACGGTGGTTGTTCTGAATCATTCGAAGTAGGACAATTGTCGGCTTCCCGACATCATCAGCGATATTGAATGGCCTTCCTCGCACTCGGTATTAACCACAAGACTGCTACCGTAGACGTGCGCGAGCGCGTGGCGTTTACGCCAGAGCAGTTGGTTGAGGCCTTGCAGCAGCTCTGCCGGCTCACCGACAGCCGCGAAGCTGCAATCCTTTCGACCTGCAATCGCAGCGAGCTTTATATAGAGCAGGAGCATCTTTCAGCGGATGGGGTACTGCGCTGGCTGGCCGATTACCACCATTTAAGCCTCGACGACCTGCGCGCCAGCGCCTATGTGCACGAAGAAGATGCGGCAGTTCGTCACATGATGCGCGTCGCCGCAGGGCTCGACTCGCTGGTGTTGGGCGAACCGCAAATCCTCGGCCAGATGAAGTCCGCCTATGCCGTGGCCCGCGAGGCCGGCACCGTGGGGCCGCTGCTGGGCCGCCTGTTCCAGGCCACGTTCAATTCGGCCAAGCAAGTGCGCACCGACACGGCCATCGGCGAAAACCCGGTATCCGTGGCGTTTGCCGCCGTCAGCCTGGCCAAGCAGATTTTCAGTGACCTGCAGCGCAGCCAGGCGCTGCTGATCGGCGCCGGTGAGACCATCACGCTCGTCGCCCGGCACCTGCACGACCTGGGCGTGAAACGTATCGTGGTGGCCAACCGTACGCTTGAGCGCGCGAGCATCCTGGCCGAGCAGTTCGGTGCGCATGCCGTTCTGCTCTCGGACATTCCGGCCGAACTGGTGCGCAGCGATATCGTGATCAGCTCAACCGCCAGCCAGTTGCCGATCCTGGGCAAGGGCGCGGTGGAAAGCGCATTGAAGCTGCGCAAGCACAAGCCAATCTTCATGGTCGATATCGCTGTTCCCCGCGATATCGAACCCGAAGTCGGCGAGTTGGACGACGTTTACCTCTATAGCGTCGACGACTTGCATGAAGTGGTCGCCGAAAACCTCAAGAGCCGCCAGGGCGCTGCTCAGGCCGCAGAGGAAATGGTCAGCGTCGGCGCCGAAGATTTCATGGTGCGCCTGCGTGAACTGGCAGCGGTGGATGTACTCAAGGCGTATCGTCAGCAGAGCGAACGCCTGCGCGACGAGGAGTTGGCCAAGGCCCAGCGGTTGCTGGCCAACGGCAGCAGTGCCGAAGAGGTGTTGATGCAACTGGCCCGTGGCCTGACCAACAAATTGCTGCATGCGCCCAGTGTGCAGTTGAAAAAGCTTACCGCCGAAGGCCGCCTCGATGCGCTGGCCATGGCCCAGGAACTCTTTGCCCTCGGTGAGGGCGCGTCAGATAGCTCTTCGGATAAAAAACCGCAATGAAAGCGTCACTGCTCAATAAACTGGATGTGCTCCAGGACCGTTTCGAAGAACTGACCGCCTTGCTCGGCGATGGTGAGGTCATCTCCGATCAGACCAAATTCCGCGCCTATTCCAAGGAATACGCCGAAGTCGAGCCGGTGGTCGCCACCTATAAGAACTTGCTGAAGGTGCAGGCCGACCTCGAAGGCGCCCAGGCGCTGCTCAAGGACAGCGACCCGGACATGCGTGAAATGGCCGTGGAAGAAGTCCGCGAGGCCAAGGAAAAGCTGGCCGAGCTGGAAGGCGACCTGCAACGCATGTTGCTGCCCAAAGATCCGAACGATGGCCGCAACGTGTTTCTCGAAATTCGCGCCGGCACCGGTGGTGACGAGGCGGCGATCTTCTCCGGCGACCTGTTTCGCATGTACTCGCGTTATGCCGAACGTCGTGGCTGGCGCGTGGAGATCCTGTCCGAGAACGAGGGCGAACACGGTGGCTATAAAGAAGTCATCGCCCGGGTTGAAGGCGACAACGTCTACGGCAAGCTCAAGTTCGAGTCCGGCGCGCACCGTGTACAGCGGGTTCCTGCGACTGAGTCCCAGGGCCGCATCCACACCTCGGCGTGTACCGTGGCGGTGTTGCCCGAGCCGGACGAGCAGGAAGCCATCGAGATCAACCCGGCGGACTTGCGCATTGACACCTACCGTTCGTCGGGTGCCGGCGGCCAGCATGTGAACAAGACCGACTCGGCGATCCGGATCACCCACTTGCCGTCGGGGATCGTGGTGGAGTGCCAGGAAGAGCGTTCCCAGCACAAGAACCGTGCGCGAGCCATGTCCTGGCTGTCGGCCAAACTCAACGACCAGCAGACCAGCGCTGCCGCCAACGCGATTGCCAGCGAGCGTAAATTGCTGGTCGGGTCGGGTGACCGTTCCGAACGCATTCGTACCTACAACTTTGCCCAGGGCCGGGTCACCGACCACCGCGTCAACCTGACCCTTTATTCCCTCGACGAAATTCTTGCCGGCGGCGTTGAAGCGGTGATCGAGCCGTTGCTCGCTGAGTACCAGGCTGATCAATTAGCGGCGATCGGTGAATAAATGACCATCATCGCCAGCCTGCTGCGCGCCGCCGACCTGCCCGACTCGCCCACTGCGCGCCTGGATGTGGAACTCTTGCTGGCGGCTGCCCTGGGCAAATCGCGCAGTTACCTGCACACCTGGCCGGAGAAAATCGTCAGCAGTGAAGACGCGCTGACCTTCGCCGGTTACCTGCAGCGCCGCCGCAGCGGCGAGCCGGTGGCGTATATCCTCGGCCAGCAGGGCTTCTGGAAGCTGGACCTGGAGGTCGCGCCCCACACGCTGATCCCGCGTCCTGAAACCGAACTGCTGGTGGAAGCCGCCCTGGAACTGTTGCCCGCAACGCCCGCCAAGGTCCTCGACCTGGGCACCGGCAGCGGCGCCATTGCCCTGGCCCTGGCCAGCGAGCGGCCGGCCTGGCAAGTCACCGCCGTCGACCGGGTATTGGAAGCCGTGGCCCTGGCCGAGCGCAATCGCCAGCGCCTGCACCTGAAGAACGCCAGGGTGTTGAACAGCCATTGGTTCAGCGCCCTGCTAGGCGAGCGCTTTGATCTGATCATCAGCAACCCGCCGTATATCGCCGACAACGATCCGCATCTGGTGGCCGGCGATGTGCGTTTTGAGCCGGCCAGCGCACTGGTGGCGGGCCACGATGGCCTGGATGATTTGCGGTTGATCAGCCAAGCGGCGCCTGCTCATCTGAATGCCGGTGGTTGGCTGTTGCTCGAGCATGGTTACGACCAGGCGGCCGCCGTGCGTGATCTGTTGCTGAGCCAGGGGTTCGAACAGGTGCACAGCCGCATCGACCTTGGCGAGCACGAACGCATCACCCTGGGGCGCCGGCCATGCTGACCGACCAGGAGCTGTTGCGCTACAGCCGACAGATTCTGTTGCAGCATGTCGACATCGAAGGTCAGTTGCGCCTGAAAAACGGCCGGGCACTGATCATCGGCCTCGGCGGGCTGGGCGCGCCGGTCGCGTTGTACCTGGCTGCTGCGGGCGTGGGCCAATTGCACCTGGCGGATTTCGACACGGTCGACCTGACCAACCTGCAACGCCAGATCATCCACGACACCGACAGCGTTGGGCAGACCAAGGTCGATTCAGCCATGCGCCGCCTGACGGCCATCAACCCTGATATCACCTTGCTTGCCCACCGTGTGGCGCTGGATGCCGATTCCCTGGCGGCGGCGGTGGCGAATGTGGATGTGGTGCTCGATTGCAGCGACAACTTCTCCACCCGTGAGGCCGTTAACGCAGCCTGCGTCGCCGCTGCCAAGCCATTGATCAGCGGCGCGGCGATTCGGCTTGAGGGGCAGTTGTCGGTGTTCGATCCGCGTCGCGCCGACAGCCCGTGCTACCACTGTTTATATGGGCACGGCAGCGATACCGAACTGACTTGCAGCGAGGCCGGCGTCGTCGGGCCTCTGGTGGGGCTGGTCGGTAGCCTGCAAGCGCTGGAGGCGTTGAAGCTGCTCGCCGGTTTTGGTGAACCGTTGGTGGGCCGCTTGTTGCTGGTCGATGCCTTGACCACACGGTTTCGCGAACTGCGGGTCAAGCGCGACCCGGGCTGCAGCGTGTGCGGGACTCAGCGTGGATAAGGGCGCGCCTATCGGTGTGTTCGACTCCGGCGTCGGCGGCTTGACGGTGCTGGATGAAATTCAACGGTTGTTGCCCCATGAGTCGCTGCTGTATGTCGCGGACTGTGGGCATATTCCCTACGGCGAGAAAAGCCCGGCGTTCATTCTCGAGCGCTCCCGCACAGTCGCCGAGTTTTTCCGCAAGCGCGGCGCCAAGGCGTTTGTGATCGCCTGCAACACCGCGACTGTCGCCGCCGTCGCTGACTTGCGCCAGGACTACCCCGACTGGCCTCTGGTGGGAATGGAGCCCGCGGTCAAGCCTGCGGCTGCCGCTACGCGCAGCGGCGTCGTCGGTGTGCTTGCCACTACCGGTACCTTGCAAAGTGCCAAGTTTGCCGCCTTGCTCGACCGCTTCGCCACCGACGTGCGGGTGATTACCCAGCCTTGCCCGGGGCTGGTGGAGTTGATTGAAACCGGCGACCTCGTCAGCCCTGCGCTGCGCACTATGTTGCAGGGTTATGTCGAACCGCTGCTCAACGCCGGCTGCGACACCATTATTCTGGGCTGCACCCACTACCCATTCCTCAAGCCGTTGCTGGAGCAGATGCTCCCGCCGAGCATCATTCTGATCGACACCGGCGCCGCCGTGGCACGTCAGCTCAAGCGGTTATTGGGCGAGCGCGACCTGATAGGCACCGATAAGCCTGAACATGCGCAGTTCTGGACCAGTGGTGATGTCGATCATTTAAGAAATATCTTACCGACACTATGGAAATATCCTGGCGTTGTGAGTAGTTTTGGCTCGTGAAAAATTCGTGAAAAAACCTCGGTTAGAAGCTGAACTTCTGACACTACGCAGGCTTCTATACCGAGTTAGCCCTTACATATCACTCTAACTCCGTTCTTAAAGGACTGTTTCTTATGAAGCGTTTGTTCGCTTTGGCTACGATTGTGGCCGCTGTGGTGGGACACTCTGTTTCGGCCCAGGCCGCCGGCCTGGAATTCGGGGTGGGGGGCACGAGTGATTCGACGATGACCTATCGCCTGGGCCTGACTTCCGACTGGGATAAAAGCTGGTGGCAGAGCGATACCGGCCGGCTGACCGGTTACTGGAGTGGCGCCTATACCTATTGGGACGGTGACAAGCGCGCCAGTGTAAGCAGCGTGTCGTTCTCACCAGTGTTTGTGTATGAGTTTGCCGGAGAGTCGGTCAAACCCTACATCGAGGCTGGGGTCGGTGTGGCGCTGTTCTCGCGCACGCGGGTCGAGGACAATAACATCGGCCAGTCCTTCCAGTTCGAAGACCGGTTGGGCTTTGGCCTGCGCTTTGCGGGTGGGCATGAAGTGGGTATCCGTGCCACGCACTATTCCAACGCTGGCATCAGCAGCAACAACGACGGGGTGGAAAGCTACTCGCTGCACTACACCCTGCCGTTGTAATTCTTCAGAGCACTGCCACACCCCTGTGGGAGGGGGCTTGCTCCCGATAGGCCGCGCAGCGGCCTCAAAAATGGGCCTGCTACGCAGTCCATCGGGAGCAAGCCCCCTCCCACAATGACCGCGTTAAGCCTTAACTGACTGGCATCAGGGCTTGCCCCCGATAGCGCGGGTTCAGTCAATGCATCTGCAACTGACACCACACAATCGACCGCAAGCCCTTCCCGCATTCTGCTCTGCGCTCATCTCAACATCAGCGATACGCGGTCGCAATCCCTTCACGCTCGGTCAGGCACTCCGGCGCTCCCATCTCGAACTCCCGGCAAATCAACGGTCGCCTGTCGTAAATGGTGCACATCATCGTGTCCCGATCCAGCGCCGCACACCAGCCGTCGTCAAGGCGCAGCATGACTTCGCCGCCCCATTCATCGGTATCGATATAGCGCTCCGGCACACCGGTATCGGTGATCAGCATGACTTCCAGCTGGCAACAGCAGGCTGCGCATGTCGAACAGGTGACGGCGGGTTCGGTGATCTGGGTATGGGGGATGTGGGTCATAGGTGCGCAGTGTAAGGCAAGCGCATGATGTGCGTATGAATGCTCTGACAGACGTCACTGCTCCAGTTGCCGTGCGATCCAGTGCAGCAGTGGGAACAGCGCCGCCCACAGCAGCGCCAGGCCGATGAGGGTGAGTGTCGTGCCGTAACCGAAACGCACGCCCGCCAATTGGCTGCCGGCGTAATAAGACAACGGCCCGCCGATCGCCCCCAGCAGGCTCGCCCGCCACCACGGCTGAGCGCTCCAGGCCAGGCAATGCCGCAGGGTGGTTGCCAGCAACGCCCACAGCAGCATCAGCCAAAAGGGAATCAGCGGCCCTGGAAAGCTGAAATGAAACACCCCAAATGTACGCAGGAAGGTATCGATCACGATGCCCAGCAAGGCCACGGCAAGAATCACCTGGCCTTCCTGGGACCATGAACTGGTCCATAACAAGTGGATGGCCAGCACTGCGCCGCCCACCAGTAACCAGCGACTGTCACCGCCGAGCACACAGGCAAACCAGCCGCACTGGAATAGCACGGCGTTTGCCAAGGGTTTAAGCACTGAAGCGGCCGAGCAAGGGCGGAGTGATCGCCGCGGGTTTGGCCAGCAGTAACTGCGCGGTGCCAATGGTTCGTTCCATGAAGCCTCCTTCGCAGTAGCACAAGTAGAACTCCCACAAGCGCAGGAAGTACTCATCGTAGCCCAGCTCGGAGAGCCGCGCGTGAGCGCGGCGCAGGTTCTCATGCCACAGGCGCAGGGTGCGTGCGTAATGCAGGCCGAAGTCTTCCATGTGCAGCAGGTTCATGTCGGTGTCGCGGCAGACGATCTGCAGCATGTTTTGCACGCACGGCAGGGCGCCACCGGGGAAAATGTAGCGTTGGATAAAGTCGACGCTGCGCTTGGCCTGTTCGAAACGCTGCTCGCGGATGGTGATGGCTTGCAGCAACATCAGGCCCTGCGGCTTGAGCAGGTGGGCGCATTGCTTGAAGTAGGTGGGCAGGAAACGATGGCCGACCGCTTCAATCATTTCGATGGACACCAGCTTGTCGTACTGGCCGCTCAGGTCGCGGTAATCCTGCAGCAACAGGGTGACCTGGCCCTGCAATCCCAGCGCCTCGATGCGTTTCTCGGTGTAGGCGAACTGCTCTTTGGACAGCGTCGTGGTGGTGACCTTGCAACCGTAGTGCTGCGCCGCGTACAGCGCCATGCTGCCCCAGCCGGTGCCGATCTCCAGCAAGTGGTCGGTGGGCTTGAGTGCCAGTTTCTGGCAGATGCGTGCAAGCTTGTTCAGTTGCGCCTGTTCCAGGGTGTCATCGGGCGTGAGGAATTGGGCTGCCGAATACATCATGGTCGGGTCGAGGAATGCTTCGAACAGGTCATTGCCCAGGTCGTAATGGGCCGCGATATTCTTCTGCGAGCCCTTGCGGGTATTGCGGTTGAGCCAGTGCAACGCCTGGGTGAACGGGCGGGCGAGGCGCGCCAGGCCGCCCTCCATGGCGTCGAGCACCTCCAGGTTGCTGACCATCACTCGCACCACGGCGGTCAGGTCCGGGCTGCTCCAGTAACCATGAATGAACGCCTCACCGGCACCGATAGAGCCGTTGGCCGCCACCAGGCCCCATACCGCCGAATCCAGGATGTGGATTTCCCCAAGCAAATGCGCTTCCCGTGCGCCGAACACCTGCCGCTCGCCGTCCTCGATCACCACCAGTTGACCGTGGCGCAGTTGGCTGAGTTGACGCAGCACGCCTTTGCGCAGCAGGGCGCCGGTCATGCCGTTGACGTTCATGCGGTGGGGCTTGACCGATAAGCTAGGGGATTTCATGGCGGTGATCCTTGGTATACCCGACTGCAGTGCGAGAGGCGCCATCGGCGGCCTGATGGGAAAAAATCGGTGTGCGTTTGAGCAGCAGGCGCAGCGCCTGCCAGTAAATCGCCAGGCAGGTCTTGGCGGTCATCCAGGGAAAGCGCCACAGGTAGCGATGCAGGCTGGCGCGATCCAGTGCTTGGCGTTGCAGGCTCAAGGTGGCGTCGAAGATCTTTTGCGCGCCCTGCCAATCAGCCATATGCACGCCCAGCCTGGCGCCGGGAGGGCTGAAACTCATGCGATATTCCAGGTCGCGGGGCAAAAACGGCGACACATGAAACGCCTTGGCTACGGCGAAGTGCTGGTGCTCACCGGCATCGAGGGCCTGGGCCGGCAGCACGTAGTGGTAGCGTTCGCGCCACGGGGTGTTGGTCACTTCACACAGGATGGCGGCCAGCGTTCCGTCGGCCTCGTAGCAATAGAAAAAGCTCACCGGGTTGAACGCCAGGCCCCAACTGCGGGCCTGGGTCAGCAGGCAGATAGCGCCTCGGGGTGTACGCCCCAGCGCCTGGCCGACTTGCTGGCGCACGGCGTCGCTCAAACTCATGCCATGGCGAGTGAACTCACGCAGGTAATCCTGCTGACGAAAACCGAAGGGGGCCAGCCGGCCGGCGCCGGCCAAGGGGGACAGTCCAAGTACTTCGTTTTCTTCGTTCAAATCCAGGTACAGCAGGCCGATGCGGTAGCGAAAGGCATGGCCTCTGGGCGTAAACCGGCGATGGGCGATCCAGCCGCTGTACAAGGCGCTGTTCACAGGCTTTCTCCAAAGGCTTGCGCCACGCGCAGGGCGCTGACCACGCCGTCTTCGTGAAAACCGTTGGCCCAGTAGGCGCCGCAATAAAAGGTGTGGCGTGCGCCGTGCAATTCTTCCCAGCGCGCTTGTGCGGCCACTGCGGCGAGGCTGTATTGCGGATGGGCATAGGTGTAGCGCCCGAGGATCTTCAGTGGGTTGATCATCGGCGTCTGGTTGAGGCTGACGCAGAAGGTCGTCTCGCTGTCGATGCCTTGCAGGATGTTCATGTCATAGGTCACGGCCGCCTGCGTCTGCGCATTGCCGGCCAGCCGGTAGTTCCAACTGGCCCAGGCCAGCTTGCGCTCAGGCAACAGGCGCGTATCGGTGTGCAGCACCACATCGTTGTTGGCGTAGGGCAGGGCGCCAAGGATCTCCTGTTCGGCCTGGCTCGGGTCGGCGAGCAACGCCAGGGCTTGATCGCTGTGGCAGGCCAACACTACCCGGTCAAAGGCCTCGCTGCCGGCAGGGCTGTGGATAACCACGCCCTCAGGCGTGCGCTCGACCTTATGCACAGGGCAATTGAGGCGGATCCGCTCGCGAAAGCCTTGGGTCAACGGTTCTATGTAACGGCTGGAGCCACCTTCGATCACGCACCACTGCGGCCGTTTGTTTACCGACAGCAAACCGTGGTTCTTGAAGAAACGCACAAAGAACTGCAAGGGAAACCCCAGCATATCCGCCAGGGACATCGACCAGATCGCCGCGCCCATCGGCACGATGTAGTGCTGGATAAACCGTGGGCCGTAGCCGCCCGCTGCCAGGTAATCCCCCAGGGTCATCTCGGCGCTGATGCGCTGCTGTTGCAGGTCCAGCGGCGCCTGATGGTTGAAGCGCAGGATGTCGCGCAGCATGCCCCAGAATCCTGGCGACAGGATGTTGCGGCGCTGGGCGAAGAGACTGTTGAGGTTATTGCCGTTGTACTCGAAACCGGTGTTCTGATCGCACACCGAGAAGCTCATCTCAGTGGGTTTGAATTTCACCCCAAGCTGCTCCAGCAGGCGAATGAAGTGGGGGTAGGTCCAGTTGTTGAACACGATGAAACCGGTGTCCACCGCATAGTGCTTGCCCTCGACCGTCACGCTGGCGGTGTGGGTATGTCCGCCAATACGGTCGCCGGCCTCGAACAGGGTAATGTCGTGGCGACGGTTGAGCAGGTAGGCGCTGGTCAGCCCGGCGATGCCGCTGCCGATAATGGCGATCTTCACAGGTCGTCCTTCTGCGGTGGCGGGCTGCGCAGCATGCGTTTGCCGATGATCAGTTGCGCACGGTTGGGCAGTTTCGACAACGGCCACAACGTGGCGATGAACAGTGCGGGAAAGGCGATTTCCAAAGGCCGTTTGGCAAGCTGGCCGAAGATATGCTTCGCCGCCTTGTCGGCGGACCAACTCAAGGGCATCGGGAAATCATTGCGTTCGGTCAGTGGCGTGTCGACAAAGCCCGGGCTGATCACCGTCACGTCGATATTCTCCGGCGACAGGCTGATGCGCAGCGCTTCGAACAAGTAGCGCAGCCCGGCCTTGGACGCACCATAGGCCTCGGCGCGGGGCATCGGCAGGTACGTCACCGCGCTGGCTACCCCCACCAGATGCGGACTCTGCCCTTTGCGCAAGAGCGGCAAGGCGGCCTCGATGCAGTAACTGCTGGCCAGCAGGTTGGTGCGTATCACGTACTCGATGATCGATGAGTCGAACTGTTTGGCATCGACATATTCACAGGTGCCGGCGTTGAGGATCACCGTGTCCAGCGAACCCCAGGCCGCTTCGATCCGCTCGCCGATCTCGCGTACGGTCTGGCTGTTGGTCAGGTCGCCGGCCACTACCAGCACCTGCCCCGAATAACGTTGGGCGAGTGCTTCCAGCGGGCCTTTGGTGCGCGCGCTCAGTGCCACGTGGGCACCGCTGTTGAGCAATTCCACGGCGAGCGCGGCGCCGATGCCACTGCTGGCGCCGGTCAGCCAATAACGGCGGGGTGGTGTAGGGCTCATCCCAGTCTCCTCTTCAGCCAACGGATCAATCGGCCGAATAGCGGCAAGTGTTCATAGAGCAGTGCGCCTGCATCAAAATAGTCGCGATGGCGGTAGACCTTTTCGTGCCACAGCAGGTGTGAGCAGCCTTGTACCCTCACTTCATCACCGTGGTTCAGGCGTGGGTGGCGAAAACTCATGTTCCAGCGCAGGTAGCCTTCGCCTTCCGCCACTTGGTCAAACCCCTGGAAGTCAAAGCGCAACTGGTTGACATGGCTGTACAGCTGGGTGAAGTAACGGTGCATTGCGGGAAGCCCGTGGACTTCGTGCAGCGGATCGGAGAACACAATGTCCGGGCTGTACAGGCTGTCGAGCCGGTGCAGGTTGTGCTTGTCCAACGCGGCGAAGGCCTGGGCGAACCGTTGCAGGAAATCACTCATGTTCAGCCGCCTCCTGGCGTTGCGGCAGGCTGCGGAACGCGGCCAATGCGCGCTCGCGGGAGTGTTTCAGGTCGACCATCGGGCGCGGGTAATCGGCCACGCCGAACAGGCCGCCGACGGACTCCGGGTTGTGCACTTGTTTTTTATTCAGCGCGGCCAGTTCCGGCAGCCAGCGCTTGATGAACACACCCTCGCCGTCGAATTTTTCCGATTGGCTCAATGGGCTGAAAATCCGGAAGTACGGCGCCGAGTCGGTACCGGTGGAGGCGCTCCACTGCCAGCCACCGTTGTTGGCGGCCAGGTCGCCGTCGATCAGGTGACGCATGAAAAAGCGCTCGCCCTCACGCCAGTCGATCAACAGGTTCTTGGTCAGGAACATCGCCACGACCATGCGCAGGCGGTTGTGCATCCAGCCGGTTTCCAGCAATTGGCGCATGGCGGCGTCGATGATCGGCAGGCCGGTGCGTGCTTGCTGCCAGGCGGCCAGCTCCTTGGGCGCGTGGCGCCAGGCCACGGCTTCGGTTTCGGGGCGGAAGGCGCGATGGCGCGACACGCGCGGGTAGCCGACGAGGATATGTTTGTAGAACTCGCGCCAGAGCAGCTCGTTGATCCAGGTGATAGCGCCGATGTCGCCGCTTTCGAATTCACCCTGGTTGGTTTGCAGCGCGGCATGCAGGCATTGGCGCGGCGACACCACGCCGGCGGCAAGGTACGCCGATAGCTGGCTGGTGCCGGGTTTGGCCGGGTAGTCGCGTTCGTCCTTGTAGTAGCTGATCTGTTGATCGACGAAAGCATCGAGACGGCGGCGGGCCTCGTCCTCACCCGCCGGCCACAGGGCACGCAAGCTTTTACTGGGTGTTTCGAAGCCTTCAACGGTGGTCGGCACCGCATCACTGTCGAGCTTGAGTGGCGCCTGGGCTTCTGGCGTGGGCACGATCGGCGGCAAGGCGCTGTGCAGGCGGGTATAGCAGACTTTGCGGAACTGGCTGAATACCTGAAAGTAGGTGCCGGTCTTGGTCAGTACGCTGCCTGGCTGGAAAAACAGTTGGTCGAGGTAGCTGTGGAACGTCACGCCGTCGGCTTCCAGGGCCTTGGCCACTGCGGCATCGCGGCGGCTTTCGTGGATGCCGTATTCCTCGTTGACATGCACCGACGCGACCGACAGCTCCCGACACAGTGCGCTCAGCACGCCCGGTACCTCTTCCCAGGTCGCAGCTGTGCGAATCAGCAAAGGAATATTCAGCGTGCCCAGCGTCTGGCTCAAGTGCTGCAGGTTGCGCAACCAGAAGTCGACTTTGCACGGTGCATCATCGTGCGCCAGCCATTGTTCGGGCGTGATCACGTAGATGGCCGCGGTCGGGCCTCGCCGGCATGCGGCAGCCAGGGCGGTGTTGTCGTGTAGGCGCAGGTCGGTGCGCAGCCAGATCAAATGCATTTAGACAATTCCACGCTGGATCAATAGCTGATGAGCCGACAACGGGTCTTCGGCCACGAACAATTGCGGGGTATCACGGCTCAACGCGACCAGTTCGGCCTGGTGGATGCATACCGTGGGGCCGGCAATCAATAGAGGGCAAGCAACGCCGCTCAAGTGTTTGGGCAGCGCCGCCAACTGAAGCGATTTGCTCGAATACAGCACCACGGCGCGGGGTTTCAGGTGAGCCACGGCCAGCGCCAGTTCGCCGGCCGGCAGTGGCCAGTCGAAGACTTCCACCGGGCAGTCGGCGCTGCTGGCCAGCCAGGCGCACAGCCACAGGTGCGGCTCCACGGGCAAGTCGGAATGGTTGATCAGCAGCAACGGGGCGCCATGCAGTTGACGATTGTTGTGATAGATGCGCGCGCCGAACTTGCTGCGCAGCCATGACAGGAAAAACACCCGCTCCATTTGTGCGCCGAGTTGGCCCTGCCACTTTTGCTCCAGTTCATTGAGCAGCGGCAGCATTAATTGCTCGCACAAGGTCCGTGGCGGGTACAACGCCATGGCCTGGTTGAACGCATCGTCGACCCGGCGCTCGGCCAGCTCGCTGATGGCCTGCACCAGTGTCTGGCGCAGGGCGTGCCATTCGTTTTCGACGGCGTCAGGCGGAGATTGGGCTGAGTCGATCAGGGATTTCACCTGGCTGACCGGCACGCCGCGATTGAGCCAGGTCAGAATGGTGTGGATACGTTGGACATGCTCGGCGCTGAACAGCCGGTGGCCCTTGGGCGTACGCTGCGGCACGATCAGGCCATAACGGCGTTCCCAGGCGCGCAGGGTGACCGGGTTGACACCGGTCTGGCGCGCCACTTCACGGATCGGCAGCCAGCCATTTTGCAGGGCTTGCGCGATGTCCTCGCCGGGTTCGTCTAGCAGGGCAGCTTTCATATGAGTCAGATCGCGTTTCGCAGGCTGAGGTTTTCCGGGTGCGGTTGCAGGTACGCCTGCTGCGCGATATAGCGGTCCGGATGTTGGCGAAAGTGATGCTTGAGCAAGGTCAGCGGCACCACCAGCGGCACGATGCCGTGGCGGTATTGGCCGATGACCGTTTGCATTTCTTGCTTATCCTCGGCGCTGATGGCCTGTTTGAGGTAGCCGCTGATGTGCTGCAGCACGTTAGTGTGGGTGCCACGGGTGGCGCATTTTTTCAGGCCGGTCATCAACTCGCTGAAATAGCCGGCAGCCAGGTTTTCCAAGTCGATGTCCTTGGTCATGCTGCCCAGGAGGTGACCGAGGCTTTTGTAATGCGCCGGGCTATGGGCCATCAGCAAGTATTTGTAGCGCGAATGGAAAGCCAGCAGGCGATGGCGGGTGAGGCCCTCAGCCAATAGCTGTTGCCAACTGGCATAGACGAAGACGCGGGTCAGGAAGTTTTCTCGCAGCACCGGGTCATTCAGGCGGCCGTCTTCCTCCACCGGCAGGTTGGGGTGACGTGCGCAAAACGCGTTGGCATAAATGCCCCGGCCGCCGCCATCGACGGGCGTGCCATTGTCGCGGTAGACCTTGACCCGCTCCAGGCCGCACGACGGCGATTTCTGCATAAAGATGTAGCCGCACAGGTCGGTATGTTGCTCAGCCATTTGCTGGCCATAATTATCCAGCGGCTGGGTGACATTCAGTTCGCGGCGCACGGTACCGACGGCTTGCGGCTGTGCCGGGTCGCCTACCAGGCGAATCGGTTCGCGGGGGATGCCCATGCCGATCGCCACTTCGGGGCAGAGCGGCACAAAGTCGAAATAGTCGGCGAGGGTCTGGCTGCACAACAGGGATTGTTTGTGTCCGCCATTGAAGCGCACGTTCTCGCCGAGCAGGCAGGCACTGATGGCGATCTTCGGTTTTGCAGTGCGGGACATGACCAAACCTCTGTGAAATTCCTGTACAAGCCTTGGAGGCTCGTACAACTACATTCATCATAGGTTTAATATTGTACAAATCAAATGTTTTGTACAATTTTTTAAGCGTGAACTACGCCATATGTTCGATCAGCCGTCGCGCTGCTTCCTGGCCACTGAGCCAAGCCCCTTCCACTCGACCCGACAGGCACCAGTCGCCGCATACGTACAGGCCCAGGTCAGCGTCGGCCAGTACGCCGAACTCATGGCTGCTGGACGGCCGGGCGTACAACCAGCGGTGCGCCACGCTGAACGACGGCGCGGGCATGGCACAGTGCAGCAGTTCAGCGAAGGCGCCGTGCAAGTGCTCGATCACGGCCTCCTTGGAGAGGTCCAGATG
Organism: Pseudomonas sp. R19M; assembly: GCF_050312585.1. Taxonomy (NCBI): domain Bacteria; kingdom Pseudomonadati; phylum Pseudomonadota; class Gammaproteobacteria; order Pseudomonadales; family Pseudomonadaceae; genus Pseudomonas; species Pseudomonas sp. R19M. The sequence goes on along the minus strand of NZ_JBNPJV010000032.1, from coordinate 33,496 downwards.
AGCTTTGCTCCAGGCGCTGGTGGCGTGCAGTACCCAGGTGTCGAGCGCGCTGTCGCGCCCTGGTTTGCTGCGATTGCGTGCCAGCCAGTCGAGAGGGCTGTCTTGGACGAAGCAGCCTTCCATGGGGGTATCCAGAGGCTGGTCGAACGCGAGGGCGATGGCCCAGGTTGGGTCCATTTTTACCCCGGCGGCAGCACTCGCCAGCTTGGGCGCGGCGGCCAGCAGAGCCGTTGCTTGAGGGGCCGGCGTGGCGATCACAACGTGGCTGAACGGGCCGTGATTGCCGCCGTCGGCGTCCAGCAGGTTCCAATGGTGTTCGCCTTGAAACACCTCGGTGATGCGGCAACCAAACTCGACCGGCAGGTCGTCGAGCAAGGCGCGGGTGATGGCGCTCATGCGCGGCGTACCCACCCAGCGGCTCTGTTCATCGGGGGAGGGGCTGAGCTGGCCGGACTTGAAGTTGTACAGCTGTGGTTTCCACTGTTCGGCCCAGCCATTGCTCTGCCAGCGCTGTACTTCGTTGACGAAACGTCGGTCGCGGGCGGTGAAGTATTGCGCGCCCATGTCCAGTGAGCCGGCATCGCTGCGCTTGCTGGACATGCGCCCGCCACTGCCACGGCTTTTATCGAAGAGTTGTACGGTGTGCCCCGCGTCTTGTAACGCTCGGGCGGCGGAGAGACCGGCGATGCCGGTGCCGATGATCGCGATGGGAACAGTCATGGAAGGCCTCGTTTACCGTTGGGTACAGCCTACGCCGACACTAATAGCTGTACAATATTGTTTTTTGGTATAAGTTTTGGCGTAACTGTTCTTACAACGTGACCTATGGTTAAAGCAGAGGCTTGGAACCCTGCGGTTCTAGGCCACGGCTACGCCCGATAACAAATGAACCCTGCTTATAAAATAGACCAGTGGCGGGCGGCAAACGTTACATGAGGAGCGTCTTATGCATATTTTGCTGACCGGCGGTACTGGTTTGATCGGTCGCCAACTCTGCCGCTATTGGCTCGCTCAAGGCCATCGCCTGACCGTGTGGAGTCGTGACCCGGAGCAGGTCGCCCGACTCTGTGGCGAGCAAGTGCTGGGTGTCGGCAGCCTGCAAGAGGTTATCGGCGCGGTGGACGCTGTCGTTAACCTGGCCGGCGCGCCGATTGCCGATCGCCCGTGGACGAAGAAGCGCAAGACGCTGCTGTGGAGCAGCCGTATCAGCCTCACCGAAACCCTGGTGGCATGGATGGAAAGTCTCGAGCAGAAACCGGCCGTGTTGATTTCCGGCTCTGCGGTGGGCTGGTATGGCGATGGCGGCGAGCGCGAGCTGAGCGAGGCGAGCGGTCCGGTGCAGGATGATTTTCCCAGCCAGCTGTGTATCGCCTGGGAAGAAACGGCATTGCGCGCCGAAGCATTGGGCCTGCGCGTGGTGCTGGTGCGCACCGGCCTGGTGCTGGCAGCCGAGGGCGGCTTTTTGTCGCGGCTGCTACTGCCGTTCAAGCTGGCGTTGGGCGGGCCGATCGGCGATGGTCGGCAGTGGATGCCGTGGGTCCATATCAAAGATCAAATCGCCCTGATTGATTTTCTTCTGCACAAGCCTGACGCCAGTGGTCCTTATAATGCCTGCGCCCCTCACCCGGTGCGTAACCGCGAGTTTGCCAAGACGCTGGGCCAGGTGCTGCACCGCCCCGCATTCATGCCGATGCCGGCCTTGGCGTTGAAGGTTGGTTTGGGCGAGTTGTCCGGGTTGTTGCTGGGCGGGCAGAAGGCCGTCCCCGAACGGCTACTGGCCGCCGGTTTCACTTTTCAGTTCACTGATTTGCACGCGGCCCTGGAAGATGTGTCCAGCCGCCTCTAGAGATAGGATGTTGCATGACGGATCACGCGTTGTTACTGGTCAACCTGGGCTCACCGGCGTCCACTTCGGTGGCCGATGTGCGCAGCTACCTCAATCAGTTCCTGATGGACCCCTACGTGATCGACCTGCCGTGGCCGGTGCGGCGTTTGCTGGTATCGCTGATCCTGATCAAGCGGCCCGAGCAATCGGCCCACGCCTATGCCTCGATCTGGTGGGAAGAAGGCTCCCCGCTGGTAGTGCTCAGCCGTCGCCTGCAGCAGCAGATGACTGCGCAATGGACCCAAGGCCCGGTCGAGCTGGCCATGCGGTACGGCGAGCCCTCGATTGAAAGCGTGTTGACCCGGCTGGCCAGTCAAGGTATCCGCAACGTCACCCTGGCGCCGCTGTATCCGCAGTTTGCCGACAGCACCGTAACCACCGTGGTGGAAGAGGCGCGGCGTGTGGCGCGGGACAAAAAGCTCGACGTGCGCCTTGCCATCCTGCAGCCCTTCTACGACCAGCCCGAATACCTCGATGCCTTGGTCGCCAGTGCCAAGCCGCATCTGCAGCAGGACTACGATCACCTGCTGTTCAGTTTTCACGGCCTGCCGGAGCGGCACTTGAAGAAGCTCAACCCAAGCCATGCCTTTGATGGTGCCACGGACTGCTGTGCCAACGCGTCACCCGAAGTGCGGGCGACTTGTTACCGTGGCCAGTGCTTCAGTGTGGCGCGGGAGTTTGCCGCGCGCATGGGGCTGCCCGATGGCAAGTGGTCGGTGGCTTTTCAATCGCGGCTCGGCCGGGCGAAGTGGATCGAACCCTACACCGAGGCGCGCCTTGAGACCCTGGCTCAGCAGGGGGTTAAAAAGCTGCTGGTGATGTGCCCGGCGTTTGTCGCTGATTGCATCGAGACGCTGGAAGAGATCGGCGATCGCGGATTGGAACAATTCCGCGAAGCGGGGGGCGAGGAGTTGGTGTTGGTGCCGTGCCTCAATGACGACCCGCAATGGGCAGTGGCGCTCAACACGTTGTGCGAAAGAGCGCCGTTGGACCTCTGAACACCCTCACTCGTGGTGAGGTTCGCCGAGGAACGTCAGCGAAGTGAATAACCCACGTGTTGCCACGTCGGGGTTGTCCTTGAGCGGCACGACCACCTGCGCGGCGATCACGTTCAAGCCCTCATTGCGCACCAGCACCTGGGCACGTCCGTCCTTATCGGTTTCGGTGCTCAAGGTGTTCGGTGCGTTGCGATAATCGCCCACCAGCTTGACCCCGGCCACCGGCTTGCCGTCGAGCAGCACTCGCACGGGCAATGATCGACCCGGGCCGACAGTCAGCGGGTCGGCTTCCGGCAGGATCAGCAACTTGAGCGCGTCCAGCTTGGGCAGCTTGGCGCCAGGTGTGTAGATCGCCAGGCTGTACTTGAAGGTCTGCGTCGACTCAATGGCTCCAGGCACCTGGGTACGCCCTTTGTTGATCCACTGTTTATCCGCCGTTTGCGACCACATGCCGTTATCCAGCGCCACTGCCAATACTGCCGGTGCCTTGAGCGGCTTGAGGCGTGCGTGATCGTCAAGGCGCTGCACAGTCACCGGGATCATTTTGCCGCTGGCGTCGTAGGCCCAGGCGCCGCTGATTTTCTGGGCCTTGAAAGCGTTGTCCTCGGCGCCATGGCCGTAGATCACTTCGATGTTGCCGCGACGTTCTTCGGTCCACAGGCCATGGGCCGATACCTGAGTGGCGAAGAGCAGGCCAAGCAGGGCGAGGGGTTTGAACGGATGCATGGTGATGTCCTTTTACAGGTTGAGGGTCAAGCTCAGGGTCAGGTTGCGCGGCTCGCCGGGTGTGACCCAGTAGGTGCTGTAGGAGCGCTCGTAGTATTTTTCATCGAACAGGTTGTTGAGGTTCAGGCCCACGGTCACCTGCTCGCTGGCCTTGTAATGGGCCAGCAGGTCGACGGTGTGATAGGCCGGCAATTCGAAGTGGCTGCCCGCTTCCCCGGAGCGGTCACCGACATAGGTGAATGCCGCGCCCAGGTCCGAACCGCGCAGCGCGCCATCCTGGAATTCGTACACGCCCAGCAGGCTGGCGCTGCGCTTGGCCACGCCGAGAATGCGGCTGCCGGTTGGAATGGCTTTATCACCCTGGGTGACTTCGGCGTCGATGTAGGCGAAGGCGCCGATGACTCGTACGGCGTCGCTCACTTGCCCGCTGGCTTGCAGGTCAAAACCTCGGCTGCGGGCCTTGCCCATGGCGCGCTGGGTGTCGGTGGCCGGGTCCAGGGCCAGGACGTTTTCCTTGTCGATATGGAAGGCGGCAAGGGTGGTGCTGAGGCGGTCGTCGAACAGCTCGCTCTTGATACCCACTTCATAGCCCACGCCTTCTTCCGGCTTGAAGGATTTGCCACCGGCATCCAGGCCATTATTGGGTTTGAACGATGTCGAGGCGTTGGCAAACAGGCCGACTTGCGGTGTGAGTTGGTACAGCAGGCCGGCGCGCTGGGTCAGGGCGTCATGGGTTTGCCGGCTCTTGGCGTGGTTGCGCGTGAAGTCCTCGGTGCTTTGTTCCACATGCTCCAAGCGCGCGCCAAGCATGCCGCGCAGGCGGTCGGTGAAGACGATCTGATCCTGCAGGTTCAGCGCCTGGCTTTTGACTTGTTCATAGACGTCTGTGCCGGAGCGCGTGCCGTTGGGTTTGGGCTGGCCATACACGGGGTGGAAGACGTCTATGGCGTAAGGGCTGCCGGCAATCGCGGTGACACGTTCCTTCTTGCGGTAGTCCTCGTACTCGGTACCGATCAGCAGTTCGTGTTGCCAACTGCCGATATCGAACCGGCCGCGCAGTTCCAGTTGGGTGATGCTGTCGTGCCAGCCGGTGGAGCGCTCACGGTAACGGCGGTTGACGGTTTGGCCGTCGGCGTTCAGTGCCCGGCTTTCCGAGGCATCGCCCCAAAGGCTGCCTTGTTTGTAATGGCTGGCCAGGCGCAATTGCCAAGTGTCGTCGAGGGTGTGTTCGATAGCGGCCTGGATCCGATTGTTGTGGTTGCGGATATTGCCGTCGTTGGGTTCGCCGAGAAATGTGGAGCGGGACATGCCGGTGTTGGCGACGATGCCGCGATCGAATGTCGAGCTGTGGCGTACGAATTCACTTTCTACCAGCAGGTGGGTGTCTGGCGTCAGTTGAAAGCTGAAGGACGGTGCGACAAACACCCGCTTTGCATCCACATGATCGCGGAAACTGTGGTTGTCCTCCACCGCCAGGTTGACCCGCGACAGTAGGTTGCCTTCGCTGTCCAGCGTCGTATTGACGTCTATGGCGGTACGGTAGCGGTCCCAACTGCCGGCGCTGGTTTGCAGGGTGGTGAAGGCATCCGGTTGAGGTTTCTTGGTGACGATGTTGACGGTGCCGCCCGGGTCTCCACGCCCATACAGGCTGGCTGCAGGGCCCTTGAGCACTTCAATGCGCTCGATATTGGCCGTGTCCGGTGTGCTTGGGTAGCCGCGGTTGGCGCTGAAACCGTCCTGGTAGAACTCGGAGGTGGTGAAGCCTCGCACGCTGTATTCGTAGAGCGTCAGGCCGCCGAAGTTGTTTTGCTTGGACACGCCGCCTGCATATTCCAGGGCGCGTTCAACGCTGTGGCTGCCCAGGTCCTTGAGCACCGTGGCAGGAATCACGCTGATCGATTGGGGGATGTCGCGAATCGCGGTGTCAGTTTTGGTCGCGCTGGCAGAGCGCGTGGCGCGATAGCCTTCAACCGGACCTGTGGCGGATTCATAGGCGTCGGTGGTGACGCTGATGGCATCCAGTTCAACGGTAGTGTCTTCGGCGTAGGCGGGGTCCAGCAGCAAACCCAGGGCCAGGCCGGCCAAGGGCACAAACTTTCGAGACGACATGGTAGAGCGTTCCAATAGCGATATTGAAACAATATAACATGCCTAATGAGAATGAATTGCTTTGAAACATTCGTTTACAGGTGCCCGCGAACGGGCACCTGCGATGTGACTTATCCCTCTTCCTTCATCGGCGCGGGCGGCGGGCGCAGGCCAATTTCCGCCGACAGGTTGATCTCTTTACCGTTGCGCATGACCTGGATCGTCACCTTCTCGGTCGGTTTGATCCGTGCCACCTGGTTCATCGATTTGCGACCATCACCGGCCGGCTCGCCATCGATACTCAGGATCACATCGCCCAATTGCAGGCCGGCTTTCTGGGCCGGGCCGTCGCGGAAGATCCCCGCCACGACAATGCCGGGGCGACCGGTCAGGCCAAAGGATTCGGCCAGTTCCTTGGTCAACGGCTGGACTTCGATCCCCAGCCAGCCGCGAATCACCTGGCCGTGTTCGATGATCGACTTCATCACCTCCATCGCCAGTTTTACCGGGATCGCAAAACCGATGCCTTGGGAGCCGCCGGACTTGGAGAAAATCGCGGTATTGATGCCGGTCAGGTTGCCATTGGCATCCACCAGCGCGCCGCCGGAGTTGCCCGGGTTGATCGCCGCGTCGGTCTGGATGAAATCTTCGTAGCTGTTGAGCCCCAACTGGTTGCGCCCGGTAGCGCTGATGATGCCCATGGTTACCGTCTGGCCAACGCCGAACGGGTTGCCGATGGCCAATGCCACATCACCCACGCGCAGCCCTTCCGAGCGGCCGATGGTGATCGAGGGCAGGCTCTTCAAATCGATCTTCAGCACCGCGAGGTCGGTTTCCGGGTCGCTGCCGACCACGCGGGCCAGGGTTTCACGGCCATCGCGCAGGGCCACGACGATCTGGTCGGCGCCGCTGGTCACGTGGTTATTGGTAAGGATGTAGCCTTCGGGGCTCATGATCACCCCGGAACCCAGGCTCGACTCCATGCGGCGCTGCTTGGGGTCGTTGTCACCGAAGTAACGGCGGAACTGCGGGTCTTCAAACAACGGATGCGCCGGCTTGTTGATGACCTTGGTGGTGTACAGGTTGACCACGGCAGGCGCGGCGATGACGACAGCGTCCGCATAAGTCACCGGGCCTTGCACCACCGAACTGGTTTGCGGCGCCTGCTGCAGGTTGACATCAAGGCTGGGCAAGCCCACCCACTGGGGATAACGCTGAATAATCAGCATCGCGATCAGCACGCCAGCCAACAATGGCCATCCAAAAAAACGCAGTGCCTTGAGCATCAAGTAAGTCCTGACAGGTTGCAGGGGGCGGGAGAGCGCCCATAATGTCGCGCATTATACGAGGCTGCGAGCGCCTCGGAACGGGATATTTAGGAGTCTTTATATGGCCGTCCCCCTTACCACCCTCGTCGAGGAAGCGGACCGCTACCTTGCCAGCGCAAAAATTGCCGATTACTGCCCCAATGGCCTGCAGGTGGAGGGTCGCCCGCAAGTGCGGCGCATCGTCAGTGGCGTGACCGCAAGCCAAGCCCTGTTGGATGCTGCCGTCGAAGCCGAGGCTGACTTGGTGCTGGTGCATCACGGGTATTTCTGGAAGGGTGAGAGCCCGTGCATCACCGGCATGAAGCAGCGCCGCCTGAAAACCCTGCTCAAACACGACATCAGCTTGCTGGCCTACCATCTGCCGCTGGACCTGCACCCGGATGTGGGCAACAACGTGCAGCTTGCCCGCCAACTCGACATCACCGTCGAAGGCCCGCTGGACCCGAGCAACCCCAAGGTCGTCGGTCTGGTCGGTTCCCTCGTCGAGCCCTTGTCGCCCCGTGATTTCGCGCGCCGTGTGCAGGACGCCATGGGCCGCGAGCCGCTGCTGATCGAAGGCAGTGAAATGATCCGCCGTGTCGGCTGGTGTACCGGCGGTGGCCAGGGCTACATCGACCAGGCGATTGCTGCGGGTGTCGACCTGTACCTGAGTGGCGAAGCGTCCGAGCAGACCTTCCACAGTGCGCGGGAAAACAACATCAGCTTCATCGCCGCCGGCCATCACGCCACCGAGCGCTACGGGGTGCAGGCGTTGGGTGATTACCTGGCGCGGCGGTTCGCCCTGGAACATTTGTTCATTGACTGCCCGAACCCGATTTGAGTCATTCGACGGGGGGCTTGCCGGTGCTGGCAGTGTGTCAGTCTGAGAAGGGTGGCTGAGCCGCCGCTATCGGGAGCAAGCCCCTCCCACAGGCCAAACCTGGGGGTATATTCATATATCGTTTCGATCTAGTTGGCGCCCTGAATAGAAGAAGGTGCTGTGCTAGCATGCCTCGCTCGAACACGGCCCGCTGGCCGTCCATAAGATCGTTTTTCCGTGAGTAACCATGGTCGACAAACTGACGCATCTGAAACAGCTGGAGGCGGAAAGCATCCACATCATCCGCGAGGTCGCCGCCGAGTTCGACAACCCGGTGATGCTCTACTCGATCGGTAAAGACTCCGCCGTGATGCTGCATCTGGCGCGCAAGGCGTTCTTTCCGGGCAAGCTGCCGTTCCCGGTGATGCACGTCGACACCCGCTGGAAATTCCAGGAGATGTACAAGTTCCGCGACCAAATGGTCCAAGAGCTTGGCCTGGAACTGATCACCCACGTCAACCCGGATGGCGTGGCGCAGGGCATCAACCCATTCACCCACGGTAGCGCCAAGCACACCGACATCATGAAGACCGAAGGCCTCAAGCAGGCCCTGGACAAGCATGGTTTCGACGCAGCCTTTGGCGGTGCCCGTCGCGATGAAGAGAAATCCCGCGCCAAAGAGCGCGTGTACTCGTTCCGCGACAGCAAACACCGCTGGGACCCGAAGAACCAGCGCCCCGAGCTGTGGAACGTCTACAACGGCAACGTCAACAAGGGCGAGTCGATCCGTGTGTTCCCGCTGTCCAACTGGACCGAACTGGACATCTGGCAGTACATCTACCTGGAAGGCATCCCGATCGTGCCGCTGTATTTCGCCGCCGAACGCGATGTGATCGAGAAGAACGGCACGTTGATCATGATCGACGACGACCGCATCCTTGAGCACCTCTCCGACGAAGAGAAGGCCCGAATCGTCAAAAAGAAAGTACGTTTCCGTACCCTTGGCTGCTACCCGTTGACGGGCGCGGTGGAGTCCGAAGCCGAGACGCTGACGGACATCATTCAGGAAATGCTCCTGACGCGAACTTCCGAGCGCCAGGGCCGTGTCATCGACCACGATGGTGCCGGCTCGATGGAAGACAAAAAACGTCAAGGTTATTTCTAAGGGGCTGTCATGTCGCATCAATCTGATTTGATCAGCGAGGACATCCTCGCCTACCTGGGCCAGCACGAGCGCAAGGAAATGTTGCGCTTCCTGACCTGCGGCAACGTCGACGACGGCAAGAGCACCCTGATCGGGCGCCTGCTGCACGACTCCAAAATGATCTACGAAGATCACCTGGAAGCCATCACCCGCGATTCGAAGAAGGTCGGCACCACCGGTGACGACATCGACCTGGCCTTGCTGGTCGACGGCTTGCAGGCTGAGCGTGAGCAGGGCATCACCATCGATGTTGCCTACCGCTATTTCTCCACCGCCAAGCGCAAATTCATCATCGCCGACACTCCCGGCCATGAGCAGTACACCCGCAACATGGCCACCGGTGCATCCACCTGTGATCTGGCGATCATTCTGATCGATGCGCGCTACGGCGTGCAGACCCAGACCCGTCGCCACAGCTTTATCGCCTCGTTGCTGGGGATCAAACACATCGTGGTGGCCGTCAACAAGATGGACATCAATGGCTTTGACCAAGGTGTATTCGAGCAGATCAAGGCCGATTACCTGAAGTTCGCCGAGGGTATCGCCTTCAAGCCGAGCACCCTGGCATTCGTGCCGATGTCCGCGCTCAAGGGCGACAACGTGGTGAACAAGAGCGAGCGTTCGCCCTGGTACACCGGCCAGTCGCTGATGGAGATCCTAGAAACCGTCGAGATCGCCAACGACCGCAACTACACCGATTTACGTTTCCCGGTGCAGTACGTCAACCGTCCGAACCTGAACTTCCGTGGTTTTGCCGGCACCCTGGCCAGCGGCATTGTGCACAAGGGCGACGAAGTGGTGGTGCTGCCTTCGGGCAAGAGCAGCCGCGTCAAATCCATCGTCACCTTCGAAGGCGAGCTGGAGCACGCAGGCCCGGGCCAGGCCGTGACCCTGACCATGGAAGACGAGATCGACATCTCCCGTGGCGACCTGCTGGTACATGCCGACAACGTGCCGCAAGTGACCGACGCCTTCGACGCCATGCTGGTCTGGATGGCTGAAGAGCCGATGCTGCCGGGCAAGAAATACGACATCAAGCGCGCCACCAGCTATGTGCCGGGTTCCATCACCAGCATCGTGCACCGCGTGGACGTGAACACCCTGGCCGAAGGCCCGGCGAGTTCGCTGCAACTCAATGAGATTAGCCGGGTCAAGGTCAGCCTCGACGCCGCCATTGCCCTGGACGGCTACGACAGCAACCGCACCACGGGTGCGTTTATCGTCATCGACCGTTTGACCAATGGCACCGTGGCTGCCGGCATGATCATCGCGCCGCCGGTGGGTCATGGCGGTGCGGCGCAGCACGGCAAATTGGCGCATGTTTCTACCGAAGAGCGTGCGTTGCGCTTCGGCCAACAGCCGGCCACCGTGTTGTTCAGCGGCCTGTCGGGCGCCGGCAAAAGCACCTTGGCCTACGCGGTTGAGCGCAAGCTGTTCGACATGGGGCGTGCAGTGTTCGTGCTGGATGGCCAGAACCTGCGTCACGACCTAAACAAAGGGCTGCCGCAGGACCGTGCCGGTCGCACTGAAAATTGGCGGCGTGCCGCCCACGTGGCGCGCCAGTTCAACGAGGCCGGCCTGCTGACCCTGGCCGCGTTCGTTGCGCCGGATGCCGAAGGCCGTGAACAGGCCAAGGCGCTGATCGGCGCCGACCGCCTGCTGACCGTCTATGTGCAAGCGTCGCCGCTGGTGTGCGCCGAGCGTGATCCGCAAGGTTTGTACGCTGCCGGTGGGGATAATATCCCTGGCGAATCCTTCCCGTATGACGTGCCGTTGAACGCCGATCTGGTGATCGACACCCAGGCCCTGTCGCTGGAAGAGAGCGTCAAGCAAGTGCTGGAGCTGTTGCGTCAGCGCGGCGCGATCTAAAAATGTGGGAGGGGGCTTGCTCCCGATAGCGGTACATCAGCCATTACCATTTGTGGCTGATCCACAGCTATCGGGAGCAAGCCCCCTGCCACAGGTTTGATTACCTTTTGCCTGGGTGCTCTGTGTGCAGCTTGTCCAGCAGCGCATCCTTGTCCTTCCAGAGTTGGTTGATCCAGCCCTGGAATGCGGTTCGATACTCCCCATCCTGCTCGTAGTTCTTGCCGATGAACGCGGCGGGGATCTGCACTTCTTCAAACTGCACCACCACGTCCTTCAAATTTCCGCAGAGCAAGTCCCAATACCCCGGGCTCCCGGCCGGGTAATGAATGGTGACGTTGACCAGTGACTTCAGTTGCTCGCCCATCGCATCCAGCACAAACGCAATCCCACCGGCTTTAGGCTTGAGCAGGTAGCGAAAGGGTGAATTCTGCTGCGCGTGCTTGCCAGGGGTAAACCGTGTGCCTTCGGCAAAGTTGAAGATGCCCACGGGGTTGTCACGAAACTTCGCGCAGGTCTTGCGGGTGGTTTCCAGGTCTTTGCCTTTCTTCTCCGGGTGCTTTTCCAGGTAAGCCTTGGTGTAGCGCTTCATGAACGGGAAGCCCAACGCCCACCACGCCAGGCCAATCACCGGTACCCAGATCAGCTCCTGCTTGAGGAAAAATTTCAACGGGCGAATCCGCCGGTTGAGCACGTATTGCAACACCATGATGTCGACCCAGCTCTGATGGTTGCTGGTCACCAGGTAGGAGTGTTGGTAGTCCAGGCCCTCAAGGCCGGACAGGTGCCAGCGAGTACGCTGCACCAGGTTCATCCAGCCTTTGTTGTTGGTGACCCAGGCTTCATGGGTGTGGTTCATCAGCCACTCACTGAAGCGCTTGGCAAACGGCAGCGCCTTGAACAGGGCCACGATAAACAGGAACGAACACAGCAGGATCGTGTTCAGCGCCAGCAGCAGCGAAGCAATGACCCCGCGCACGGCGGCAGGTAGAAAATCCAGCATTTAAATATCCATGGGGCGGTTGGCGGCTTGGATCGCAGTCAGTGCGATGGTGTACACGATGTCGTCGACTTGAGCGCCGCGTGGCAGGTCGTTCACCGGTTTGCGCAAGCCCTGGAGCATCGGCCCCAGGCTCACACAGTCGGCGCTGCGCTGCACGGCCTTGTGCGTGGTGTTGCCGGTGTTCAGGTCCGGGAACACGAAGACGGTGGCTTTACCGGCGACCTGGCTATTGGGCGCCAGTTGCCGAGCGACGGTTTCGTTGGCGGCGGCGTCGTACTGCAACGGGCCATCGATCAGCAGCGAGCTTTGCTGTTCGTGGGCGAGCAGGGTGGCTTCGCGGACTTTTTCCACCTCCTCGCCGCTGGCTGAATCACCGCTGGAGTAGCTGATCATCGCCACGCGCGGGGTGATGCCGAACGCGGCGGCCGAGTCGGCGCTTTGCAGCGCGATCTCGGCCAGTTCGGCCGCGCTCGGGTGCGGGTTCATGACGCAGTCGCCGTACACCAGCACCTGTTCGGGGAACAGCATGAAGAATACCGACGACACCAGCGTGCAGCCCGGCGCGGTCTTAATCAGCTGCAGGGCCGGGCGGATGGTATTGGCGGTGGAATGAATGACGCCGGACACCAGGCCGTCCACTTCATCCAGCGCGAGCATCATGGTGGCGATCACCACGTTGTCTTCCAGTTGCTGCTCGGCCATCGGCGCGTTGAGGCTTTTGCTCTTGCGTAGCGCAACCATGGGTTCGACGTAGCGCTGGCGTATCAGGTCCGGGTCGAGAATCTCCAGGCCCTCGGGCAATTCGATACCCTGGGCGCGGGCGACGGCCTCCACATCCGAAGGCTTGGCCAGCAGCACACAGCGCGCAATGCCGCGGGCCTGGCAGATGGCGGCTGCTTGTACGGTCAGCGGTTCGCTGCCCTCGGGCAACACGATGCGCTTGTTGGCGGTCTGGGCGCGTTGGATCAGCTGATAACGGAACACCGCCGGCGACAGGCGCATTTCCCGTGGCGTACCGCAACGTTGGTGCAGCCAGCGTGCATCCAGGTGGCTGGCGACGAAATCGGTGATGATCTCGGCGCGCTCGCGGTCGTCGATCGGGATTTCCTTGTTGAGGCTGTTGAGCAGGTTCGCCGTGTCGTAGGAACCGGTGCTTACCGACAACACCGGCAGCCCGGCCTGGAGCGCGCCACGGCACAAATCCATGATGCGCGGGTCGGGCAGGGTGTCGCTGGTCAGCAGCAGCCCGGCCAGGGGCACGCCGTTGATCGCCGCGAGGCTGACGGCGAGGATGATGTCGTCGCGATCACCTGGCGTCACCACCAGCACGCCAGGCTTGAGCAGTTCCACAGTGTTGCGCATGGTGCGCGCGCAGATGATGATTTTGGTCATGCGCCGGCTTTCATAGTCGCCGGCGTTGAGGATCTGCGCGCCCATCAGGTCGGCGACGTCGCGGGTGCGCGGAGCGTTGAGCTCGGGTTGGTAGGGGATGCAGCCGAGCAGGCGGAAATCCCCACTGCGCAGTAACGGCGAATGTTCTTTCAGGCGCGCCGAGAAGGCTTCCATGCTTTCGTCGGTGCGCACTTTGTTGAGGATCACGCCCAGTACCTTCGGATCTTTCGGGCCGCCGAACAGTTGCGCCTGCAATTCGACCCGGCCGGAAAGCTCGGTGAGTACTTCGTTCTCCGGGGCGGACACGAGGATCACCTCGGCATCGAGGCTTTTGGCCAGGTGCAGGTTGACTCGCGCCGCGTAGCTGGCGCTGCGGGTCGGCACCATGCCTTCGACGATCAACACGTCCTTGCCCACGGCGGCTTGCTGATACAGGGTGATGATTTCCTCGAGCAGCTCATCGAGCTGGCCGTCGCCAAGCATGCGCTCAACGTGGGCCAGGCCCAGGGGTTGGGGTGGTTTCAGGCCGTGGGTGCGCGCCACCAGTTCGGTGGAGCGCTCGGGGCCCGTGTCGCCAGGGTGCGGCTGGGCAATCGGTTTGAAGAAGCCGACTTTCAGTCCGGCTCGCTCAAGGGTACGCACCAGCCCGAGGCTGATGGAGGTCAGACCCACACCAAAATCGGTGGGCGCGATAAAAAAAGTCTGCATGCGAATTCTCTGGAGGTGCATGGCTTCGGTGGTGCTCTATGGTTGAGCACCTGCCGGGAATCAGGCATCAAGATTATCGTTATTCGACCCTTGCGCACACCAGCCGCAGGCAAAGGGTTGGCCTATTTTTTCAAGGCGTTGCGTGGTATCGAGTACCCAGCCTCGGGACTGCCAGGGTGGCTGGTGGCGCAGGTGCTGGGTGTGGCCGCAGGAGAGCTCGGCGACCCAATGCTGATCGTCATCCTGGTGGAACCCGATGATTAGGGATACCGTTGGTCGGTCCCGTTGGTCCGGGTTCTGTTCGCTTTCGGGCAAATCCTTGTTTAGACTTGTCCGTTCTTCATTCTTATGCAAAAGGTCTCGCCCCCATGACGATCGCCGCTAACAAGGCTGTCTCCATCGACTATACCCTGACCAACGACGCTGGTGAGGTCATCGACAGCTCAGCCGGCGGCGCGCCGCTGGTCTACCTGCAAGGCGCAGGCAACATCATCCCGGGCCTGGAGAAGGCCCTGGAAGGCAAGAGCGTCGGCGATGAGCTGACCGTTGCCGTTGAACCTGAAGATGCCTACGGCGAATACTCCGCCGAGCTGGTCAGCACCCTGAGCCGCAGCATGTTCGAAGGCGTCGACGAGCTGGAAGTGGGCATGCAGTTCCACGCCTCCGCACCGGACGGCCAAATGCAGATCGTCACTATCCGCGATCTGGATGGCGATGACGTGACTGTCGACGGTAACCACCCTCTGGCTGGCCAGCGCCTGAACTTCAAAGTGAAGATCGTTGCCATTCGCGACGCCTCCCAGGAAGAAGTGGCTCACGGTCACGTCCACGGTGAAGGCGGTCATCACCACTGATTGATGCATTGATCGGCTGGTAGCAAAAACGCCCCGACTGGTTCGGGGCGTTTTTTTGCCTGCATTTCATGGTGGGCGGGTTTCTATGATTTTCAGGCACAAACAAAAATGCCCCGGACCTTTCGGTACGGGGCATTTCTTAACTGTTACGCCGGTAAACCAGCGTTGCAGTTGTTACCACTTAGGCAGCAGCAGCTACGTTCAGAGCCTTGATGTGGCCATTCAGGCGGCTCTTGTGACGAGCGGCTTTGTTCTTGTGGATGATGCCTTTATCGGCCATACGGTCGATAACAGGCACAGCCAGAACGTAAGCAGCTTGAGCTTTTGCAGCGTCTTTGGTGTCGATGGCTTTAACTACATTCTTGATGTAGGTACGAACCATGGAACGCAGGCTGGCGTTGTGGCTGCGACGCTTCTCAGCCTGTTTTGCACGTTTTTTGGCGGAAGGTGTGTTGGCCACCGTCGAGCTCCTCGAAAGACTTTTTAGGAAATAGCAAACAAAATAGGCCGCGAATCATGCCGATGACTTGTTGGGTTGTCAAGGGCGGCTGATGCGAACTGCTGAGTGGTCGATCTGAAGAGGCGGGTGATTTATTTCCGGCGCTTGACCTGTAAACTCGCGAGCTTTGGCTCTGTGCTGTTGCAGGCGCGCAGTATCGCATAAGTGGGCGCTTTGTTCGCCTGCTGTTTATCTATAGGCGCAAACTCTTTCGATGAATCTGCTCAAATCGTTGGCTGCGGTCAGCTCTATCACGATGATCTCCCGGGTATTGGGGTTTGTGCGTGACACTCTGTTGGCGCGCATTTTCGGCGCCAGCATGGCCACGGACGCCTTCTTTATCGCCTTCAAACTGCCCAACCTGCTGCGCCGGATCTTCGCCGAGGGCGCATTTTCCCAGGCCTTCGTGCCGATCCTGGCGGAATACAAGACCCAGCAGGGCGAGGAGGCAACCCGTACCTTCATTGCCTACGTCTCGGGCCTGCTGACGCTGGTTTTGATGTTGGTCACCATTGCCGGCATGCTCGCTGCACCCTGGGTGATTTGGGCCACGGCGCCGGGTTTTGCCAATACGCCGGAAAAATTCGCGCTGACCACTGATCTGCTGCGGGTGACCTTTCCTTATATATTGCTGATCTCGCTGTCATCCCTGGCCGGCGCCATCCTGAATACCTGGAACCGGTTCTCGGTGCCGGCGTTCGTGCCGACCTTGCTCAACGTGAGCATGATTATCTTCGCAGTATTCCTCACGCCGTACTTCGATCCACCCGTGATGGCTCTGGGCTGGGCGGTGCTGGCCGGTGGCCTGGCGCAGTTGTTGTACCAACTGCCGCACCTGAAAAAGATCGGCATGCTCGTTCTGCCGCGCTTGAACCTGAAGGACACCGGTGTCTGGCGCGTGATGCGCAACATGTTGCCGGCGATCCTGGGGGTATCGGTCAGCCAGATTTCCCTGATCATCAACACTGCCTTCGCCTCGTTGCTGGTGTCGGGTTCGGTGTCGTGGATGTACTACGCCGATCGCCTGATGGAGTTGCCGTCCGGCGTGCTCGGTGTGGCCCTGGGCACGATTTTGCTACCGACCCTGTCGCGCACCTATGCCAGTAAGGACCGCCAGGAGTACTCGCGTATTCTCGACTGGGGGCTGCGCCTGTGCTTCGTGCTGGTGCTGCCCTGTGCCCTGGCCCTGGGAATCCTGGCTGAACCGCTGACGGTGGCGTTGTTCCAGTACGGCCAATTCAGCGCGTTTGACGCCTCCATGACCCAGCGCGCATTGATTGCCTATTCGGTGGGTCTGCTCGGCATCATCGTGATCAAAGTGTTGGCGCCGGGCTTCTATGCTCAGCAAAACATCCGTACGCCGGTGAAAATCGCGATCTTCACGCTGATTGTCACGCAATTGCTCAACCTTGCATTCATCGGCCCGCTGGCGCACGCCGGGCTGGCCCTGGCCATCAGTGCCGGCGCCTGTATCAATGCCGGCCTGCTGTTCTATCAATTGCGCAAGCAGCAGATGTTCCAGCCGCAACCGGGCTGGGGCCTGTTTGCGCTCAAGCTGGTGGTTGCGGTGGGCGCGATGTCGGCGGTGCTCTTGGGTTTGATGCACTTCATGCCCGCCTGGGATGAAGGGCATATGCTGGAACGCTTCCTGCGCCTGGGCCTGCTGGTGGTCGCGGGCGTTGTGG
The DNA here is from genome assembly GCF_050312585.1 of Pseudomonas sp. R19M. Classification (NCBI taxonomy): domain Bacteria; kingdom Pseudomonadati; phylum Pseudomonadota; class Gammaproteobacteria; order Pseudomonadales; family Pseudomonadaceae; genus Pseudomonas; species Pseudomonas sp. R19M. The sequence goes on along the minus strand of NZ_JBNPJV010000032.1, from coordinate 16,461 downwards.
TTTACTTCGGCATGTTGCTGCTGCAGGGCTTCCGGCTGCGGGATTTCAATCGCAAGTCCCTGAACTAGGGACTTTGCCTCAATAAAACCGGTGTTTTATCGAATCAACCCACTTGGCCTGCGCTGTTGCCTGTCGTCCGGGGCCGGGTGTGGTTATAATCGACCACTTTATGAGCAAGAAGCGCGTTATGCAGCTGGTTCGAGGTCTCCACAACCTGCGCCCCCAGCATCGGGGCTGCGTCGCCACTATTGGCAACTTTGACGGTGTTCACCGTGGTCACCAGGCTATCCTGGCCCGGCTGCGTGAGCGAGCGGTCGAGTTGGGTGTGCCCAGCTGTGTGGTGATTTTCGAGCCACAGCCGCGGGAGTTTTTCACCCCGCAAACGGCGCCGGCCCGCCTGGCCCGCTTGCGCGACAAACTGCAACTGCTGGCTGAAGAGGGCGTGGACCGAGTCCTCTGCCTGGCCTTCAATCAGCGTTTGCAAAGCCTTAGCGCCGCCGAATTCGTCGACCGTATCCTGGTGGATGGCCTGGGTGTGCAACACTTGGAGGTCGGCGACGACTTCCGTTTCGGTTGCGACCGTGTCGGGGATTTCGATTTCCTGCAACAGGCCGGCGTCAACCAGGGCTTTACCGTCGAAGCCGCGCAAACCGTCGAACTGGACGGGCTGCGCGTCAGCAGCACCCAGGTGCGTAATGCACTGGCCGCTGCCGACTTCGCCTTGGCCGAGCGTCTGCTCGGTCGTCCGTTCCGCATTGCCGGACGGGTATTGCACGGCCAGAAGCTGGCGCGCCAACTGGGCACGCCGACCGCCAACGTGCAACTCAAACGCCGCCGTGTGCCGCTGACCGGGGTTTACCTGGTGAGCGTCGACATCGACGGCCAATCGTGGCCGGGAGTCGCCAACATAGGCGTCAGGCCCACGGTTGCAGGTGATGGCAAGGCCCACCTGGAAGTACACCTTTTGGATTTTGCCGGTGATCTGTATGACCGGCGTTTGACGGTGGTTTTCCACCAGAAGCTGCGTGAAGAGCAGCGTTTCGCCTCACTTGAGGCGTTGAAAACGGCGATCAATGCGGATGTCGCCGCCGCCCGTGCACTAGCCGCACCTAGCGCCCATCGCTAACCGAAGAGCCTTAAATGACCGACTATAAAGCCACGCTAAACCTTCCGGACACCGCCTTCCCAATGAAGGCCGGCCTGCCACAGCGCGAACCGCAGATCCTGCAGCGCTGGGACAGTATTGGCCTGTACGGAAAGTTGCGCGAAATTGGCAAGGATCGTCCGAAATTCGTCCTGCACGACGGCCCTCCTTATGCCAACGGCACGATTCACATCGGTCATGCGCTGAACAAAATTCTCAAGGACATGATCATCCGCTCGAAGACCCTTTCGGGTTTCGACGCGCCTTATGTCCCGGGTTGGGACTGCCACGGCCTGCCGATCGAGCACAAGGTCGAAGTGACCCACGGCAAGAACCTGGGCGCGGATAAAACCCGCGAACTGTGCCGTGCCTACGCCACCGAGCAGATCGAAGGGCAGAAGTCCGAATTCATCCGCCTGGGTGTATTGGGTGACTGGGCCAACCCCTACAAGACCATGGACTTCAAGAACGAGGCGGGTGAAATCCGTGCCTTGGCCGAGATCGTCAAGGGTGGCTTCGTGTTCAAGGGGCTCAAGCCCGTGAACTGGTGTTTCGACTGCGGTTCGGCCCTGGCCGAGGCGGAGGTCGAGTACGAAGACAAGAAGTCCTCGACCATCGACGTAGCCTTCCCGATCGCGGACGACGCCAAGCTGGCCGAGGCCTTTGGCCTGGCGAGCCTGGGCAAGCCAGCGGCCATCGTGATCTGGACCACCACCCCGTGGACCATCCCCGCCAACCAGGCGCTGAACGTACACCCGGAGTTCACCTACGCCTTGGTGGACGTTGGTGACCGCCTGCTGGTGCTGGCCGAGGAAATGGTTGAAGCCTGCCTGGCCCGTTACGAGCTGCAGGGTTCGGTGATTGCCACCACCACCGGTTCCGCGCTGGAGTTGATCAATTTCCGCCACCCGTTCTATGACCGTCTGTCGCCGGTTTACCTGGCTGACTACGTCGAGCTGGGCTCGGGTACCGGCGTGGTCCACTGCTCGCCCGCCTATGGCGTGGACGACTTTGTGATCTGCAAGAAATACGGCCTGACCAACGATGACATCATCAACCCGGTGCAAAGCAACGGCGTGTATGTGTCATCGCTGGAGTTCTTTGGCGGCCAGTTCATCTTCAAGGCCGACCACGCAATCATCGAGAAGCTGGGCGAAGTCGGTGCGTTGATAAAGTCCGACACCATCAAACACAGCTATATGCACTGCTGGCGTCACAAGACCCCGCTGATCTACCGCGCCACCGCGCAGTGGTTCATCGGCATGGACAAAGAGCCGGCCAGCGGCGACACCCTGCGTGTGCGCTCGCTCAAGGCCATCGAAGACACCGGCTTCATCCCGGCCTGGGGCCAGGCGCGCCTGCACTCGATGATCGCCAACCGCCCGGACTGGTGCATCTCGCGTCAGCGTAACTGGGGCGTGCCGATCCCGTTCTTCCTCAACAAGGAAAGCGGCGAGCTGCACCCACGCACCGTTGAACTGATGGAAGCCGTGGCCCAACGCGTTGAACAGGAAGGCATCGAAGCCTGGTTCAAGCTTGACGCCGCCGAACTGTTGGGCGACGAAGCACCGTTGTACGACAAGATCAGCGATACCCTCGACGTGTGGTTCGACTCGGGTACCACCCACTGGCACGTGCTGCGTGGTTCGCACCCGATGGGCCACGAGACCGGTCCTCGTGCCGACCTGTACCTGGAAGGTTCGGACCAGCACCGTGGCTGGTTCCACTCTTCCTTGCTGACCGGTTGCGCCATCGATAACCACGCTCCGTACCGCGAGCTGTTGACCCACGGTTTCACGGTGGATGAAAACGGCCGCAAGATGTCCAAGTCGCTGGGCAACGTGATTGCGCCGCAAAAGGTCAACGACACCCTGGGTGCCGACATCATGCGTCTGTGGGTGGCCTCGACCGATTATTCGGGCGAGATGGCTGTGTCCGAGCAGATCCTGCAGCGCAGTGCCGACGCCTACCGCCGTATCCGTAACACCGCACGCTTCCTGCTGTCGAACCTGACCGGTTTCAACCCGGCCACCGACATCCTGCCGGCCGAGGACATGCTCGCCCTGGACCGTTGGGCCGTGGACCGTACCCTGTTGCTGCAGCGCGAGTTGCAGGAGCATTACGGCGAATATCGCTTCTGGAACGTTTACTCGAAGATCCACAACTTCTGCGTGCAGGAGTTGGGTGGTTTCTACCTCGACATCATCAAGGACCGCCAGTACACCACCGGCGCCAACAGCAAGGCCCGTCGCTCGGCGCAGACCGCGCTGTACCACATCAGTGAGGCGCTGGTGCGCTGGATCGCGCCGATCCTGGCCTTCACCGCCGACGAGCTGTGGGAGTACCTGCCAGGCGAGCGCAACGAATCGGTGATGCTCAACACCTGGTACGAAGGTCTGACCGAATTGCCGGCTGATTTCGAATTGGGCCGCGAGTACTGGGAAGGCGTGATGGCCGTCAAGGCTGCGGTGAACAAGGAGCTGGAAGTTCAGCGTGCGGCCAAGGCCGTCGGTGGCAACCTGCAAGCCGAAGTCACTCTGTTTGCCGAAGAAGGCCTGACTGCCGATCTGGCCAAGCTGAGCAACGAATTGCGTTTCGTGCTGATTACCTCCACCGCGAGCCTGGCGCCATTCGCCCAGGCCCCGGCGGATGCAGTCGCCACCGAAGTGCCAGGCCTCAAGCTCAAAGTGGTCAAGTCGGCCTTCGCCAAGTGCGCCCGTTGCTGGCACTGCCGTGAAGACGTCGGTGTGAACCCTGAGCATCCGGAAATCTGTGGTCGTTGCGTCGACAACATCTCGGGTGCTGGTGAGGTTCGCCACTATGCCTAACACCAGTCGTTTCGGACGTCTGGGCTGGCTCGTGCTGAGTGTGCTGGTGCTGGTCATCGACCAGGTCAGCAAGGCTCATTTCGAAGGCTCCCTGCAGATGTTCCAGCAGATCGTGGTGATCCCGGACTACTTCAGCTGGACCCTGGCCTACAACACCGGCGCCGCTTTCAGCTTTTTGGCTGATAGCGGCGGCTGGCAGCGCTGGCTGTTCGCCCTGATTGCCGTGGTAGTCAGTGCGGTGCTGGTAGTTTGGCTCAAGCGTCTTGGCCGCGATGACACCTGGCTGGCTATCGCCCTGGCCCTTGTGTTGGGCGGCGCGCTGGGCAACCTCTACGACCGCATTGCCTTGGGCCATGTGATCGACTTTATCCTGGTGCATTGGCAGAACCGCTGGTACTTCCCGGCGTTCAACTTTGCCGACAGCGCCATCACCGTCGGTGCGATCATGCTGGCGTTGGACATGTTCAAAAGCAAGAAAACCGGAGAGACCGTCAATGACTGATCAGGTATTGGCTGAACAACGTATCGGCCAGAACACGGAAGTCACTTTGCATTTCGCACTGCGCCTGGAAAATGGCGACACGGTCGACAGCACGTTCGACAAGGCCCCCGCGACTTTCAAAGTCGGTGATGGCAACCTGCTGCCGGGTTTCGAAGCCGCGCTGTTCGGTTTCAAGGCTGGCGACAAGCGCAACCTGCAGATCCTGCCGGAAAATGCCTTTGGCCAGCCCAACCCGCAAAACGTGCAGGTCATCCCGCGTTCGCAGTTCCAGGACATGGACCTGTCGGAAGGTTTGCTGGTGATCTTCAACGATGCGGCGAATACCGAACTGCCGGGTGTGGTGAAAACCTTCGATGACTCGCAAGTGACCATCGATTTCAATCACCCGTTGGCCGGTAAAACCTTGACCTTTGATGTTGAAATCATCGACGTTAAAGCGATCTGATCAACGACGCGGTTAAAAATGTGGGAGCGGGCTTGCTCGCGAAAGCGGTCTATCAGTAACACATGTGTTATCTGGCCCACTGCTTTCGCGAGCAAGCCCGCTCCCACCTTTGATCTCTATTGTCAGGTGGGTTAGCGTCTAGCTTGAACCCAAGTGGCTGCAAGACACGAGGCACAGCATGCAAATCAAACTCGCCAACCCCCGTGGCTTCTGCGCCGGCGTGGACCGGGCGATCGAAATCGTCAATCGCGCCCTGGAAGTCTTCGGGCCGCCGATTTATGTGCGCCATGAAGTTGTCCACAACAAGTTCGTGGTCGAAGACCTGCGCGCACGCGGTGCCATCTTTGTTGAAGAGCTCGACCAGGTGCCGGACGACGTTATCGTCATTTTCAGCGCGCATGGCGTTTCCCAGGCCGTGCGTACCGAAGCTGCCGGCCGTGGCCTGAAAGTATTCGATGCCACCTGCCCATTGGTCACCAAGGTGCATATCGAAGTCGCACGCTACAGTCGCGACGGGCGTGAATGCATCCTGATCGGTCATGCCGGCCACCCGGAAGTTGAAGGCACCATGGGCCAGTATGACGCCAGCAACGGCGGTGCCATCTACCTGGTGGAAGATGAAAAGGACGTCGCCGATTTGCAGGTACACAATCCTGATCGGTTGGCTTTCGTGACCCAGACTACCTTGTCCATGGACGACACCAGCCGCGTTATCGACGCTTTGCGCGCGCGTTTCCCTGCCATTGGCGGTCCGCGCAAGGATGACATCTGCTACGCCACGCAAAACCGTCAGGATGCGGTCAAGCAATTGGCCAACGAATGCGACGTGGTTTTGGTGGTCGGCAGCCCGAACAGCTCCAACTCCAATCGTCTGCGCGAGCTGGCTGAACGCATGGCCACACCGGCCTACCTGATCGACGGTGCTGAAGACATGCAGCGCAGCTGGTTCGATGGCGTTGAGCGTATCGGTATCACGGCGGGAGCCTCGGCTCCGGAAGTGCTGGTGCGGGGCGTGATCCAACAGTTGCAGGCTTGGGGCGCGACCGGCGCCGATGAGTTGGCCGGCCGTGAAGAGAACATCACGTTCTCCATGCCCAAGGAACTGCGGGTTCGCTCGTTGCTCTGAGCCCTGGTGCTGGATCAGTCCCGGCATAACGCCTGCTCGGTTTTATCACTGCGCAGGCTGATGCGACCGCTGGGGGCCAGCACCACCTGATGCAGGCTTTGTGCCTGGCCCGTGTCGCATATGTGCACGGTGCCGGCACGGAAGCCTCCCCCCGTAAATACCGGCTCGCCCAATCCGCTGAAGCGCACTTGGCTCTTGACCGGCCCATTGCCGACCAGCGTTGCACGCCCGCTGTCCTGTCGCTCCAACAGTATCGGGTTGTCTTCGTCCATATGACCGCGCCCGCTGACATCCTCGATGACTCGCCAGCCCAGGCTCCAATCGTCCTCCAATGCATGAACAATCACCGCGCGATTGCGTGTGAGCGCTGCGCTGCGGGCGAAGCGCAGGCCCTGCGCCAGTGATTCGGCTGCGCTGTGTTGCTGGTGTGCGTCGAGCAATCCTTTGAAGCTGGGCACCGCCAAATGCGCCAGCAGGCCGCTCAGCATCAGGCCCAATAGCAACTCGATCAGGGTGAAGCCTCGTTCTGTCATATGCCGTCCCTCCGTGGACGCAGCTGGTAATCCAGCGGGTAGAGACAGGTATAGCCAGCGGATGCCAGGGTTGGATGATGGCCTTTATGTCCAAAGTATTTCCCTTTGTTCCGCAAGCGACACCGATTAAAAACCGGCGCTAGTCTTGGGTCGCACAACAGGTTTTGCCTGTTTTCCGCCCCTCGACATGGATGACGACGGTGATGCTAATCCGTACACACAGGTTTTTTCTTCGCGCCGTCCAGTGGCGCCAAACCGGCATGACCCTGATCGAGGTGTTGGTGGCGGTGTTGATTCTGGCTGTCGGTTTGTTGGGCGCTTCGGCCCTCCAGCTCAATGCGCTCAAGTACACCGAGAGCGCCAGGATGACCAGCCAGGCCAGTTTCATTGCCTACGACATGCTTGATCGAATTCGCTCCAATCCCGGGATCGATTATTCGTGGTCGCGAGCTGGACCTTCGATGGCCAATGTCCCGACCGCCAGCGTGCGTGATCTGGACCTGCATGATTTCGAGGCCAATATCCTGGGTTTTGCCGGCGCAGATGCCAAAGGAGCGGTATCGACCAGCGGGCCTGAGGTCACTATCACCATCAGTTGGCAGGCGGGCAGGGGCGCAGGCGGCCCGGAAGCAAGGGAGACGTTCGTTCTCACCAGTCGCATGGTCGATGAACAAGGCGCGTTGCAATGAGCCGTCTTGTGCGCGGATTCAGCCTAGTGGAAATGCTGGTGGCGTTGGCCGTTGGGCTCGTGTTGGTGCAGGGCGCAAGCCAGGTGGTCATCAGCACACGGATGACGCATGCCAGTCAATTGGCGGCAATGGTCCTGCAAGACGATGCACGATTTGTACTGGGCAAGCTGACGCAGGATATTCGCCAGGCGGGCATGTTTGGTTGTCTGGCCAGCGCATTTATCGACGAAGCCCCCGACGCCCTGGAGCGACCGTTGGGGTGGAGTACCTCGGGGAATGCGACGTCGCTGACCCTGGTCACTGCGGATGTCGGTAGTGGGGGAGGCAAGCCTGATTGGACGGTGGTATCCGACTGCAAGACGGTTGCCCGGGCATATGCTGGAGCATCACCCGCGCCGGCGCCTGGGCAGATCCGCTTTGCGCTGCGCCAGCTCACCTACACCTTTGAATCCGGCCAACTGAAAGTCAGCACCCCGGCGGCGCCGGCCAAAGCGGTGCTTGTGGATAACGTGCGGGCGTTCGACATCAGTTTTGGCATGGCGGCCAAGCCCGCATCAACAAGCGTGGTGCGTTACGACAGCAACCCTGCCGACGAGTCGTTGATACGCAGTGTGCGCATCCTCATGACATTGCAAGACCCGACAGGGCGTGTCAGGGACCAGACCTACAGCGTTGTGGCTGCGCTGCGAAATCGCCAGGGGTAGGGCCGTGATGAAGATAAGTGGCGGTATTCATTGGCGTCAGGCAGGGATGGTGTTGTGGATCAGCCTGGTATTCCTGCTGCTGTTGTCACTGGTTGGTTTGTCATCGATGCAAGGTGCGATATCCCAGCAAAAAGTCGCGGGCAGCTTGTGGCATCGCAACCAATCTTTTCAAAGCGCCGAAAGCGGCCTCAGGTTGGGGGAGCTGGCGGTAAAGCGCGTTGGCGGTGGGCTGCCCGAATGTCACTCGATCATCACATGCTCGCCACCTGAGGAGGCGTTTACGTTGATGGGGGCCGGGACGAATCCGGTCTCGGCGGTTACCTGGGTTGCCTTCGACGCGGGGTTCTATGGCATTCAATCCATAGGCGAGGGCTTGGGGCTGGCGCATTTGCCGGCGCAAACCGCGGCGCGGCTGTTTCGAGTGACGGCCATCGGGCTAGGGGGCCAATCGCGCACGGTCCTGGAGAGCGTGTATGCCCAGGTGGACGAGGGAGGGCGGGCGCGGTTTCAACGAATCCTGTGGCGGCAACTTCAGTAAAGGAGCAAACGGATGAGCACGGATAGCCAGGGATTTACCCTGATCGAGTTACTGATTGCCATGGCAATCATTGCGGTGTTGGCCACGGTCGCTTATCCCGGATATACCGGGCATGTGAAAAAGGTCTATCGCAGTCAGATTGCCGTACTGTTGACCGAGCAGGCCCAGTACCTGGAACGCTTTTACGCCAGGAACGGCACTTTTATTGATGCAGGGGACGTCAGTGCGGGTAATGATCACTATAGAATCAGCGCTGTATTGAGTGCCCAGGATTTTGCCCTGCTTGCCACGCCCTCCGTCTATTCAGTCATGGCGGACGACGCATGCGGTGAATTCAGCTTGAGCAGTACCGGCGTGCGAAGCAACCCGGGAGCCAGGCCGGAAATGTCGCGCAAGACGTGCTGGGGGCAGTGATGAGAGTGCTGGATGAATGGGCGCTGTGTGCGCCAACCCCTATATATCGGCTGGATCAAATGATGGCAGAGCAACAGCGAGTGGTGATTGTCGGCGGCGGAGTAATCGGGTTGTTGACGGCGTTCAACCTGGCCACCCAGGGGCAGTCGGTGGTACTGCTGGAGCGTGCGGGGCTTGGGCAAGAGTCTTCGTGGGCCGGGGGCGGGATCGTTTCACCGTTGTACCCATGGCGCTACAGCCCGGCAGTGACCGCTTTGGCCCATTGGTCCCAGGACTTTTACCCACAGCTGGCGCAGCGGTTGTTTGCCGCCACCGGGGTTGATCCAGAGGTGCATACCACGGGCTTGTACTGGCTTGATCTGGACGATGAAGCCGAGGCTTTGGCCTGGGCTGCTCGCGAGGGACGGCCGCTGAGCAAGGTGGATGTGTCGGCCGCGCACGATGCCGTGCCGGTGCTGGGGCGCGGCTATTCCCAGGCCATTTACATGGCTGATGTGGCCAATGTTCGCAACCCTCGCCTGGTCAAATCCTTGAAGGCGGCGTTGCAGGCATTGCCGGGTGTGACGATTCACGAGCAGTGTGAAGTGGCCGGTTTTGTCCTGGAGGGCGATACCGTAGTGGGCGTCGAAACGACGGCTGGCCGGGTGCTCGGCGATCAGATCGTGCTTGCGGCGGGAGCCTGGAGTGGGGAGCTGCTGGGCACGTTGGGTCTGGCGCTGCCTGTTGAGCCGGTCAAAGGCCAAATGATCTTGTACAAATGCGCCTCGGACTTTTTGTCGAGCATGGTCCTGGCAAAAGGACGTTATGCGATCCCACGCCGTGACGGCCACATATTGATTGGCAGCACGTTGGAGCATGAGGGGTTCGACAAGACACCGACCGAAACCGCGCTGGAAAGCCTCAAGGCTTCGGCAGTGGAATTGATTCCTGCCTTGGCTGGCGCTGAGGTGGTGGGGCATTGGGCGGGCTTGCGGCCTGGCTCGCCGGAAGGTGTGCCGTACATTGGCGAAGTGCCCGGCTTCAACGGGCTGTGGCTCAATTGTGGGCATTACCGCAATGGCCTGGTGCTCGCACCCGCGTCCTGTCAGTTGTTCACTGACTTGCTGCTGGGCCGTGCGCCGATCATCGAGCCGGCACCTTATGCGCCGGCTGGTCGTCTCAGCGCTGGCTAGGCTTCGGACCTTGTTCCAGGTGCGCCTGGGTGCAGTACCACTCTTGGCGTACGCTCAGTGCGCGATCCTGCGGCAGGTGTACGCCACAGTGCGCGCAACGCACCATCGGCGTGGCATCGGGCTCACTGGACCGTTGCTGTTTGGCGGCCGGGCTTTTGAATTTGCGCCAGAACCATACTGCGGCAGCAATGACGGCAATCCAGAACAGTAGACGAACCATGGTAAGCAGCTTCTCGACAAGGAATGCGCCAGTTTAGCCAAGGACGCAGCAGGCGCACAGCGCAATAATGCTCACCCACAAAAAAGGGAGCCCATAGGGCTCCCTTTCTCTGATTGCCTGGACCGATCAGTCGAAAATACCGAAGGTCATGTAGCTGAACCACGAACGATCTTCCTTGCTGCCAGCGGCTTGTGGTGCCTGCTCTTCGATCACATCGCCGTTTTCGTCATGAGGCTTGAGGTCGGAAGGAATGGCGTCTTTCGCGTCCTGGAACTGCTTGATCACGTCCTGGTTGGCGCGGGTTTCGCCCGGCGGCAGCGGTGGACGGGATTCGATCAGGCCCAAGGTGTACTTGCTCAGCCATGAACGGTTATCCGCTTCGGCAACCTGAGGCACGAACTGGCCGTCTTTCAGGCTCGGGTGATCCGGGTAGTTGAGCTTCAGGGTTTCCAGGCTGGTGCTCGCCAGGGCGTCCAGGTGCAGGCGCTGGTAAGCCTCGGTCATTACCGCCAGACCGTCACCCACGGATGGGGTTTCCTGGAAGTTTTCCACCACATAGCGGCCACGGTTGGCAGCGGCCACGTACGCCTGACGGGTCAGGTAGTAGTGGGCTACGTGGATCTCGTAGGACGCCAGCAGGTTACGCAGGTAGATCATGCGTTGCTTGGCATCCGGGGCATAGCGGCTGTTGGGGTAGCGGCTGGTCAGCTGGGCGAACTCGTTGTAGGAGTCGCGGGCAGCGCCCGGGTCACGCTTGGTCATGTCCAGCGGCAGGAAACGCGCCAGCAGGCCGACGTCCTGGTCGAACGAGGTCAGGCCCTTCATGTAGTAGGCGTAATCCACGTTCGGGTGCTGCGGGTGCAAGCGGATAAAACGCTCTGCGGCGGACTTCGCGGCTTCCGGCTCGGAGTTCTTGTAGTTGGCGTAGATCAGTTCGAGCTGGGCCTGGTCGGCGTAGCGCCCGAACGGGTAACGCGACTCCAGGGCCTTCAGCTTCGCTGTGGCGCTGGTGTAGCTATTATTGTCCAAGTCTTTCTGAGCTTGCTGGTAAAGCTCGACTTCGCTCAGGTTTTCGTCGACGACGTCCTTTGTTGACGAGCAAGCAGCAGTCATGGCGAGGATGGCGATCAGCAGCAGGTGTTTCACTTGCATGGCGGCTTGCGTCCCTATGACGGCCGCTGTCTTGGGCGGGGCCGTCCTGTTATGATGAGCGCCCCGTTGAAAGCCTCGGGGCAAAAGACGCCGTATTTAACCACAAGCGCGCAGCCGAAACCAAAGGCTGTGCCACGCCTAGTCTGAGCATGTCCGATAAAATTGAACTTCGCGCAGAGGTGCCGTCCGAAATGGGTGGCCAACGCCTCGATCAAGTCGCCGCACAATTATTCGCTGAGCACTCGCGCTCGCGCCTTTCCGCCTGGATCAAAGACGGCCGCCTGACTGTGGATGGAGCGGTTATCCGCCCGCGAGACATAGTTCATGGCGGTGCGATTCTTGAGCTGACTGCCGAGCAGGAAGCCCAGGGAGAATGGGTTGCCCAGGACATCGAGCTGGACATCGTCTATGAAGACGACGACATCCTGGTCATCAACAAACCCGCAGGGCTGGTGGTTCACCCGGCTGCCGGGCACGCTGATGGCACTTTGCTCAACGCCCTGTTGCATCACGTCCCGGACATCATCAATGTCCCGCGCTGCGGCATCGTGCACCGTCTGGACAAGGACACCACCGGCTTGATGGTGGTGGCCAAGACCATTCAGGCGCAGACGCAGTTGGTCACCCAGTTGCAGAGCCGCAGCGTCAGCCGGATCTACGAGTGCATCGTGATCGGCGTCGTGGTGGCGGGTGGCAAGATCAACGCCCCAATCGGTCGCCACGGCCAGCAGCGCCAGCGTATGGCGGTGATGGAAGGCGGCAAGCAGGCCGTGAGCCATTACCGCGTACTGGAGCGTTTTCGCTCCCACACACACGTGCGGGTCAAGCTGGAAACCGGTCGTACTCACCAGATTCGCGTGCATATGGCGCACATCAACTTCCCGTTGGTCGGAGATCCTGCCTACGGTGGCCGCTTCCGCATTCCGCCGGCGGCCAGTGCAACCATGGTTGAATCGTTGAAAAACTTCCCGCGCCAGGCGCTGCATGCCCGCTTCCTGGAGCTGGATCATCCGACGAGCGGTAAGCGCATGAGTTGGGAATCGCCTCTGCCAGACGACCTGGTGTGGTTGTTGTCGCTGCTCAAGCAGGATCGCGAGGCGTTTATCGGATGAGTGACTGGCTGATTCCTGACTGGCCCGCGCCGGCTCAGGTGAAAGCCTGCGTCACCACCCGTGCGGGCGGCGTCAGCCTGGCGCCGTTCGACAGCTTCAACCTGGGCGATCATGTCGAGGACAGCCTGGAGGCCGTCCTTGAAAACCGTCGTCGTCTCTCCGAGACCTTCAAGATTCAGCCGGCCTGGCTGCGCCAGGTCCACGGCGTGAGCGTGGTCGAGGCCGATCCCGGCCGCGTTGCCGAAGCTGATGGCAGTTGGACCAGTACTCCAGGCATTGCCTGCACCTCAATGACTGCTGACTGCCTGCCGGCGTTGTTCTGCAACCGTGCAGGCACTCGCGTCGCGGCTGCCCATGCCGGTTGGCACGGGTTGGCGGCAGGGGTGTTGGAGGCGGCGTTCGAAAGCCTGGATACCGAGCCTGCCGACGTCCTGGTCTGGCTCGGCCCTGCCATTGGTCCGCAAGCTTTCGAGGTCGGCCCGGAAGTGCGTGAAGCCTTCATGCAGCAGCTGCCGATGACCGCCCAGGCTTTTGTACCCAGCCGCAATCCTGGCAAGTACATGGCCGACATCTATGAGCTGGCGCGCCTGCGCCTGGCCCTACAGGGCGTTACCGCTGTCTATGGTGGCGGTTTCTGCACGGTGACCGACCCACGCTTCTTCTCCTATCGCCGCAGCCCACGCACCGGTCGATTTGCCTCCCTTATCTGGCTTGAGCGCTAGACTCTCCTGACTTACGTCAACTGTTCGTAGCTTGAATCTTCCAGAATTCACCCCATCTACTGGGTATCTGGCAGGTTTCTTCATTCAGGATGTGTTTATAGCTCCGGCCTGCTCAAAAGGAAGGTGACTAATGCGTATTGATCGTTTAACCAGCAAATTGCAGTTGGCTTTATCTGATTCCCAATCGTTGGCGGTGGGCCTTGACCACCCGGCCATTGAGCCTGCGCACTTGATGCAGGCGCTCCTGGAGCAGCAAGGTGGTTCTATCAAACCCTTGCTGATGCAGGTCGGTTTTGACGTCAACAGCCTGCGCAAGGAGTTGAGCAAAGAGCTCGACCAACTGCCGAAAATCCAGAATCCCACCGGCGACGTCAATATGTCGCAGGACCTGGCGCGCCTGCTTAACCAGGCTGACCGTCTGGCTCAACAGAAAGGTGACCAGTTCATCTCCAGCGAGTTGGTGCTGCTCGCGGCCATGGATGAGAACAGCAAGCTCGGCAAGTTGTTGCTCGGCCAGGGCGTGAGCAAGAAAGCCCTGGAAAATGCCATCAACAACCTGCGTGGCGGCGACGCGGTGAACGACCCCAACCACGAGGAGTCGCGCCAGGCCCTGGACAAATACACCGTCGACCTGACCAAGCGTGCCGAGGAAGGCAAGCTTGACCCGGTGATCGGTCGTGACGATGAGATTCGTCGCACCATCCAGGTCCTGCAGCGTCGCACCAAGAACAACCCGGTGCTGATCGGTGAACCCGGTGTGGGTAAAACCGCGATCGCCGAGGGCCTGGCCCAACGCATCATTAACGGTGAAGTGCCGGACGGCCTGAAGGGCAAGCGTCTGTTGTCCCTGGATATGGGCGCGTTGATCGCCGGCGCCAAGTTCCGAGGCGAGTTCGAAGAGCGTCTGAAAGCCCTGCTCACCGAACTGTCGAAGCAGGAAGGGCAGATCATTCTATTTATCGATGAGCTGCACACCATGGTCGGCGCCGGTAAAGGCGAAGGCTCGATGGACGCCGGCAACATGCTCAAGCCGGCTTTGGCCCGGGGTGAGTTGCACTGCGTTGGCGCGACCACTCTCAACGAGTACCGCCAGTACATTGAAAAGGACGCGGCCCTCGAGCGTCGCTTCCAGAAAGTGCTGGTGGAAGAACCGAGCGAAGAGGACACCATCGCGATCCTGCGTGGCCTGAAAGAGCGCTATGAGGTCCACCATAAGGTGGCGATCACTGACGGTGCAATCATTGCGGCGGCCAAATTGAGCCATCGCTACATCACCGATCGTCAGTTGCCGGACAAGGCCATCGACTTGATCGACGAGGCCGCCAGCCGCATCCGTATGGAGATCGACTCCAAGCCGGAAGTGCTCGACCGTCTGGATCGGCGCCTGATTCAACTGAAAGTTGAGTCCCAGGCCCTGAAGAAGGAAGAGGATGACGCGGCGAAGAAACGCCTGGAAAAACTCCAGGAAGAAATCGTCCGCCTGGAACGTGAGTATTCGGACCTTGAAGAAATCTGGACCTCGGAAAAAGCCGAAGTACAGGGTTCTGCCCAGATCCAGCAAAAGATCGAGCAATCGCGGCAGGAGTTGGAAGCTGCGCGTCGCAAAGGTGACCTGAACCGCATGGCCGAATTGCAGTACGGGGTGATCCCGGACCTGGAGCGCAGCCTGCAGATGGTTGACCAGCACGGCCACAGCGAGAACCAGCTGTTGCGCAGCAAGGTGACCGAGGAAGAAATCGCCGAAGTGGTCTCCAAGTGGACCGGCATTCCCGTGTCGAAGATGCTGGAAGGCGAACGTGACAAGCTGCTGAAAATGGAAAGTCTGTTGCATCAGCGCGTCATCGGCCAGGAAGAAGCGGTGGTCGCGGTGGCCAACGCCGTACGGCGGTCCCGGGCAGGGTTGTCCGACCCGAACCGTCCGAGCGGCTCATTCATGTTCCTCGGTCCGACTGGCGTGGGTAAGACGGAGTTGTGCAAGGCGTTGGCCGAGTTCCTCTTTGATACGGAAGAAGCCATGGTCCGGATCGATATGTCCGAATTCATGGAGAAACACTCGGTGGCTCGCTTGATCGGCGCCCCACCAGGCTACGTGGGCTATGAGGAGGGCGGTTACCTGACCGAGGCCGTGCGGCGCAAGCCTTACTCGGTGATCCTGCTGGATGAGGTCGAGAAGGCGCACCCGGATGTGTTCAACATCCTGCTGCAAGTGCTGGAAGACGGCCGCCTGACGGACAGCCACGGACGTACCGTGGACTTCCGCAATACGGTGGTCGTGATGACCTCCAACCTGGGCTCGGCACAGATCCAGGAGTTGGTGGGTGATCGTGAGGCGCAGCGTGCTGCGGTCATGGATGCGTTGACCAGCCACTTCCGTCCGGAATTTATCAACCGGGTAGACGAGGTGGTGATCTTCGAGCCTCTGGCGCGGGATCAGATCGCGGGCATCACCGAGATCCAGTTGGGTCGCCTGCGGGGTCGCCTGGCCGAGCGCGAGCTGGGCCTGAATCTGAGCGGCGAGGCCTTGGACAAACTGATCGCGGTGGGTTACGACCCGGTGTATGGCGCACGGCCGTTGAAGCGTGCGATTCAGCGCTGGATCGAAAACCCGCTGGCTCAGTTGATCCTGTCGGGCCGCTTTATGCCGGGGACCAGCGTCGAGGCCACGGTGGAGAACGACGAAATCGTCTTCCATTAAGCTTGGCGAGTACGTTAATAAGAGAAGGCTCCGCATTGCGGAGCCTTTTTTTTCGATAGGGCGTTGAACTGTAAGGCAAAGGCTTGTAAAGTGCGCCCCGCAACAACGTCAGCCCAAGGGTTTCTTCTCCCCAAGAAGAAATCAGAAAGAAGCGCAAATCATTGTCTTAAAAGCAATTTAAAGGGTTGACAGGGGTTTTTAAGATTGTAGAATAGCGCGCCTCAGAGACATGAACGTAGCGATACGGACAGATCGAAGAGAAGGTTACATCGCAGTAAAAGTTGTAAATTTGAAATACGCAGTTCCGTGATAGCTCAGTCGGTAGAGCAAATGACTGTTAATCATTGGGTCCCAGGTTCGAGTCCTGGTCACGGAGCCATTTCAAAATCGGGGTATAGCGCAGTCCGGTAGCGCGCCTGCTTTGGGAGCAGGATGTCGGGAGTTCGAATCCCCCTACCCCGACCA
>NZ_JBNPJV010000080.1:0-204 GCF_050312585.1 Pseudomonas sp. R19M | reverse complement strand
TTGGTGGAGCTAAACGGGATCGAACCGTTGACCTCTTGCATGCCATGCAAGCGCTCTCCCAGCTGAGCTATAGCCCCGGATTTTTCGCCTCGCGGCGCAGCAGACCTTTCGAACTGCTTGTTGAAACTGGCGTCCCCTAGGGGACTCGAACCCCTGTTACCGCCGTGAAAGGGCGGTGTCCTAGGCCACTAGACGAAGGGGACA
>NZ_JBNPJV010000138.1:0-210 GCF_050312585.1 Pseudomonas sp. R19M | reverse complement strand
GCTCCGCGTGGGCATGCAGCCCGTGACGCTCTGCGTCACACCGCAAGTCTTGCGTGAAAGCGGAACGCAGAGCGTCCCTGGCGGCGTTACCACGCGGAGCTTGGGAACGAGCTGGGCCGGTGATCGTGCCCACGCTCCGCGTGGGCATGCAGCCCGTGACGCTCTGCGTCACACCGCAAGTCTTGCGTGAAAGCGGAACGCAGAGCGTCC
>NZ_JBNPJV010000137.1:0-213 GCF_050312585.1 Pseudomonas sp. R19M | reverse complement strand
CGGGGCCATAGCTCAGCTGGGAGAGCGCCTGCCTTGCACGCAGGAGGTCAACGGTTCGATCCCGTTTGGCTCCACCACTACTGCTTCTGACGTTTAAAGCTTAGAAATGAGCATTCCATCGAGGTGATGGTGAATGTTGATTTCTAGTCTTTGATTAGATCGTTCTTTAAAAATTTGGGTATGTGATAGAAAGATAGACTGAACGTTACTTTC
>NZ_JBNPJV010000136.1:0-215 GCF_050312585.1 Pseudomonas sp. R19M | reverse complement strand
GTTACCGGCGCGCCGTTTTTATCCACAAGACTGGCGGTGTAGACGATGTTGCCGCCTTCACCAACGGTGTTGGTGGCCGTCAGGACCACATCGACCTTGTCGATGGTGTCGTTGATCGTGGTAGTTGCACCGTTACCGGCAACTTCCAGCTTCTCGAAGTTACCGCCGGTAGCGTCGGTAATCTTGACGGTCTGAGTGCTCTTGTCGATGAACAC
>NZ_JBNPJV010000135.1:0-224 GCF_050312585.1 Pseudomonas sp. R19M | reverse complement strand
CACTCGTAGCTCAGCTGGATAGAGTACTCGGCTACGAACCGAGCGGTCACAGGTTCGAATCCTGTCGAGTGCACCATTTAAGAGTCAGTTGCAGCGATGCAGGTGGCTTGGCTTCAACCAGTTGTGATCTGGTCTAAAAACACAACTTGCACTCGTAGCTCAGCTGGATAGAGTACTCGGCTACGAACCGAGCGGTCACAGGTTCGAATCCTGTCGAGTGCACC
>NZ_JBNPJV010000134.1:0-226 GCF_050312585.1 Pseudomonas sp. R19M | reverse complement strand
GGCTATAGCTCAGCTGGGAGAGCGCTTGCATGGCATGCAAGAGGTCAACGGTTCGATCCCGTTTAGCTCCACCAATTTACAGGTTCAAGGTCTGGCCACACCGTCCTTGAATCGATCAGTTCTCAGCACTGGTCAATGTACAGAAGGTTTGTGTCCCCTTCGTCTAGTGGCCTAGGACACCGCCCTTTCACGGCGGTAACAGGGGTTCGAGTCCCCTAGGGGACGC
>NZ_JBNPJV010000133.1:0-234 GCF_050312585.1 Pseudomonas sp. R19M | reverse complement strand
CAAGGCCCTGCCTGCACCGGACCAGGAAGCCCTGCTGAGCCGTGGCTACGAAGCGCCACAAGGAGAAGTGGAAACCGTACTGGCGCAGATCTGGGCTGATGTGCTCAAGATCGAGCAAGTCGGTCGTCACGACAACTTCTTTGAACTGGGCGGCCATTCGCTGATGGCGGTCAACCTGATCGAACGCATGCGCCGCGCCGACCTCAGCGCCGACGTGCGCGTGCTGTTCAGCCA
>NZ_JBNPJV010000132.1:0-236 GCF_050312585.1 Pseudomonas sp. R19M | reverse complement strand
GTGGCCGTCAGTACCACATCGACTTTGTCGATAGTGTCGTTGATGGTGGTGGTTGCGCCGTTGCCTGCAACTTCCAGCTTTTCAAAGTTGCCGCCCGTGGCGTCACTGATCTTGACGGTCTGGGTGCTCTTATCGATGAACACGTCATCGCTTGGTGCTGGGACGGTCACGGTGCCGACGGTATCGCCAGCCTTGATGGTGATGGTCGAGCCGTTATCCAGCTTCAGCGTGACGTC
>NZ_JBNPJV010000131.1:0-240 GCF_050312585.1 Pseudomonas sp. R19M | reverse complement strand
GACAGTGAGCTCTACCACGCCCTCCTGGGCAAAAACCTGGGCTAGCAGCATGATCGTTCCCACGCTCTGCGTGGGAACGAGCATTCAGCGGCTAGCTGTAGACACGGCCAAGGAGTTGCCGATGGTTTTCAAACTGGTCGAGCACATCCCGGGTGATCTGCTGCTGAGTGAAGCCCATCAGGTCGTATTCCTGAGGCCCGTTGTGCAGGTAGACCTCAGCCCGGTAGTAACGCGTGCGCT
>NZ_JBNPJV010000130.1:0-254 GCF_050312585.1 Pseudomonas sp. R19M | reverse complement strand
GTGATCTTGACGGTCTGGGTGCTCTTATCAATGAACACGTCATCGCTCGGCGCCGGGACGGTCACAGTACCGACGGTGTCACCGGCCTTGATGGTGATGGTCGACCCGTTATCCAGCTTCAGCGTGACATCGGTGCCGGCCTTGTTGCTCAAGGTCGCGGTGTACGTAATCTGACCGCCTTCATTAACTGCGCTTGGCGCGGTCAGGGTCACGGTGGTGGTGTCAGCAGTGCCCGGAGTATCGGTAACGGTGGT
>NZ_JBNPJV010000016.1:0-132785 GCF_050312585.1 Pseudomonas sp. R19M | reverse complement strand
CGCCCTAAAACCAGACGCCTCGGTCTTTCTGAAATACCGCGGCGTTTCTAATTGGGGCGGCTTCGCCCCCCAGCGCGGGGCAAGCCCGCTCACTACAGGAGCGGCCGGGCCGAAGCGATCGCCACTACCACCAACCCGACGATCAGGTTGATGCCCACCAGCCTGCGGATCTGCCCCAACACCGCTGCGCCCGCCGGCCAGTCCTCAGCGGCCACCGCCGCGCGCAATGACGGTAGCTTCAGTGCCTGGATACGGATAAACAGTGCCGTCATCACCAGGTACAACCCCATCATCACCTGCACATAGCGCGGCGCCGTCTCAAAGCCGTTGAAGCGCAGTTGCAGCAGGCCGATACCGCTGATCGGCAAAACCAGCACCGCGACCCAGACCCACACAAAAAAACGTTGAAACACATTTGCCCACAACTTGAGCCGGGCGGGGCCCTCAAGTGCCGCCATGGCGGCGGGGCGCAGGATCATCCAGGCGAAAAACATACCGCCGACCCAGATCAGGGCGGCCAATACATGCAGGGTATAAGCGAGGCTAAACACGGTCATTGTGGTACTCCGTTCTGCGCGGGATTAATTAGCGGGTTATGATAGCGGCCGATCCGAACCACTGAAAATTTATCCAGCGTTTTTTGCGCCCGACTATTCATGATCAGCACTGAACTCAAAACCACGATCCAGGGCGCCTATTCGCGTTTTCTCGAAGCCAAGAGCTTGAAACCGCGGTACGGGCAGCGCCTGATGATCGCCGAAGTGGCCAAGGTCCTCGGGGATATCGACACCGATGACGAAGGCCGCCGCGAAGGTGAGCCTGCGGTCGTGGCCGTCGAGGCCGGAACCGGTACCGGCAAGACCGTCGCCTACAGCCTGGCTGCGATCCCCACCGCCAAGGCCGCCGGCAAGCGCCTGGTGATCGCCACCGCGACCGTCGCCCTGCAAGAACAGATCGTCTACAAAGACCTGCCCGACCTGATGCGCAACAGCGGCTTGAACTTCAGCTTCGCCCTGGCCAAAGGGCGTGGCCGCTACATGTGCCTGTCCAAGCTCGACGTGTTGTTGCAGGAAGGCCATGCCCAAACCGCCACTGCGCAACTGTTCGAAGAAGAAGGCTTCAAGATCGAAGTCGATGAAGCCAGCCAGAAGCTGTTTACCAGCATGATCGAGAAACTGGCCGGCAACAAATGGGACGGCGACCGCGACAGCTGGCCCACCGCCCTGGAAGACGCCGACTGGGCACGCCTGACCACCGACCACAGCCAGTGCACCAACCGTCATTGCCCCAACTTCGGCCAGTGCGCCTTCTACAAGGCCCGCGAAGGCATGGGCAAGGTCGATGTGATCGTTACCAACCACGACATGGTCCTGGCCGACCTGGCCCTGGGCGGCGGCGCCGTGCTGCCGGACCCGCGCGACACGCTCTACGTCTTCGACGAAGGCCATCACCTGCCGGACAAAGCCATCGGCCACTTCGCCCATTACACGCGCCTGCGTTCCACCGCCGACTGGCTGGAAACCACCGCCAAGAACCTCACCAAGCTGCTGGCCCAGCACCCGTTGCCTGGCGACCTGGGCAAGTTGATCGAACAGGTGCCGGAGCTGGCGCGGGAGATCAAGACCCAGCAGCAATTCATGTTCAGCGCCTGCGAACAGGTCGCCGACTTCAAGCCCGGCGAAGACGTGGAGGGCCGCGAGCGCCCACGCCATCGCTTTGTCGGCGGGTTGATCCCCGAGCATATGCGCGAAATGGGCATCGAACTGAAAAAGGGCTTTTCACGCCTGACTGACCTGTTCACCCGCCTGACCGATTTGCTCAAGGAGGGGATGGATGGCGAGGTCAACATCGGGATCGCCAGCAACCAGGCCGAAGAATGGTACCCCCTGTTTGGCAGCCTGTTGTCCCGTTCCCAGGGCAACTGGGAGTTATGGACCGCCTTTACCGTCGAAGACCCGGAAGACAACCCGCCCATGGCCCGTTGGCTCACCTTGTCGGAAAGCGGTGCGTTGTTCGATATCGAGGTCAACGCAAGCCCCATCCTCGCCGCCGAAATGCTGCGCCGCAACCTGTGGAACGTGGCCTACGGCTGCCTGGTGACCTCGGCCACGCTGACCGCCCTGGGCACCTTCGACCGCTTCCGCATGCGCGCCGGCCTGCCGAAAAAAGCCGTCACCGCAGTGGTGCCGAGCCCGTTCCATCACGCCGATGCGGGTGTGCTGCGGGTGCCGGACCTCAAGGCCGACCCACGGGATGCGGCGGGGCATACGGCAGCGATCATCCGTGACCTGCCGGAACTGGTAGAGGGTTCACGTGGCACCCTGGTGCTGTTCTCCTCGCGTAAACAAATGCAGGATGTGTTCGATGGCCTGGACCGTGACTGGCGCAAGCAGGTGTTTATCCAGGGCAACCTGTCCAAGCAGGAAACCCTGAACAAACACAAGGCCCGGGTCGATGGCGGCGATTCCAGCGTGCTGTTCGGCCTGGCCAGTTTCGCCGAAGGCGTGGACTTGCCCGGCGCCTATTGCGAACACGTGGTCATCGCCAAGATCCCGTTCTCGGTGCCGGATGACCCGGTTGAAGCGGCCCTGGCCGAATGGATCGAAGCCCGGGGCGGCAACCCGTTCATGGAAATCTCGGTGCCGGATGCCTCCCTCAAACTGGTGCAGGCCTGCGGGCGCTTGCTGCGCACGGAGCAGGACCGGGGCACCATCACCTTGCTTGACCGTCGCCTGGTCACCCAGCGCTACGGCAAGGCCATTCTGAATGCCTTGCCACCATTCAGGCGCGAAATTTCTTAAGCCACTGTGGGCGGATTCGCCCATTTCGTGGTCTATGTCGTCGCTGTCGATTTAAGTCATCAGGCCATTCACCGGCCGATTGGAGAGCCTTGTTCGTATGATTCGCACGCTGCCTGCCCTTTTTGCCCTGCTGTTCGCTGCGCCCTTGATGGCCGCGCCTGCCGGGCAACAAACGCTGTTCAACTTCGTCCGGCCTGCCGACGTGGTCAAGGTGGCGACCCAGGACGCCAGCCTGCCGCAATACAACGCCGAGCAGACCCCCGAAGGCGAGGTGTTGCGCCGCATCACCTTCAACCCCGCCGCTGAACCGAGCCTGGTGCTCAGCCCGCAGTCCGGCGTCTGGGACTGGTCCCAGAGCAGTGCCATGAGCCTGCGCATCCAAAGCGCCATGGACTGGGCGTTGACGCTCTACGTCAAAGTGCAGAGTACCGATGGCAAGACCCTGGTCAGCCGTATCGATCTGCCGGCCGGCCCGGCCCAGACCCTGTTGATCCCGTTGCAGGCCAATTCGCCGCTGAGCCAGGGCATGAAGGCCGGCCCGCCGATGCCGATCACCGTGGACGGCCAGCGTGTGCTGCTCGCCGCCAGCGCCGGTGACGTCGACCGCAGCCAGGTGGCATCGGTGACACTGTCGATGATCAAGCCCAATGCGGCCCAAAGTATCCTGCTGGAACGTTTTGGTGTGCAGGACAGCGAGCCGGTATTGAAGGCGGCCTACAGTGACCTGGTGGATGCCTATGGCCAGTCCACGCGTGCGCGCTGGCCGGAAAAGGTCGGCAGCGACGAGCAACTCAAGGCCGCGGCTGCCAAGGAGCAGCAGCAACTCAAGGGCTGGCTGGCGGAGCGTGACAAAGCGTCCCTGGACCGCTACGGCGGCTGGAACAAAGGCCCGGCATTCGAGGCCAGCGGTTTTTTCCGCACAGAGAAGCGCGACGGGCGCTGGTACCTGGTGACGCCGGAAGGTCACCCGTTCTACTCCTTGGGCGTCAACACCGTCGCACCGGATAACAGCCAGACCTACGTGGCTGGCCGTGAATGGATGTTCACCGCGTTGCCCAAGGCCGGCGAGCCCTTCGACAAGTACTACGGCAGCGCCGATAACCGCACCGGCAACGGCTCGGGCGAGGGGCGCGGCTTCGCGGCCGGGCGTTGGTACGATTTCTACGGCGCCAACCTGCAACGGACCTACGATACCGAAGGTTTCGACCAGAAGCGTTGGGTGACGCATACCCTGGATCGCCTGCAAGCCTGGGGTTTCAACACCGTGGGCAACTGGAGCGATCCGGACCTGGCCAGCGCCGACCGCGTGCCTTACACCTTGCCGCTGTCGATCGTCGGTGATTACGCCAGCATCAGCACTGGCACCGACTGGTGGGGCGGCATGCCCGATCCGTTCGACCCGCGCTTCGCCATGGCCACCGAGCGTGCCGTGGCCATTGCCGCCCGCGATCATCGTGATGACCCCTGGTTGATCGGTTATTTCGCCGACAACGAGCTGGCCTGGGCCGGCCCGGGGGATGACCCGAAGGCACGTTACGCCCTGGCCTACGGCACGTTGCGCATGACTACCGACGTACCGGCCAAGCGTGCGTTCCTCAAGCAATTGCGCGACAAGTACCGCAACGAAGAGGGGCTTTCGAAAGCCTGGGGCATCCACCTGTCCGGCTGGGAGCTGATGGAAGATCCAGGTTTCGAGCCGCCGCTGCCGAGCCCTGAACACCCGGAAATCGAAGCTGACTTCAAATATTTCCAGAAGACCTTCGCCGACGCCTACTTCAAGACCATTTCCGACTCGCTGAAATGGCACGCGCCCAACCAGTTGCTGCTGGGCGGGCGCTACGCTGTGAGCACCCCGGAAGCCGTGGCGTCCTGCGCCCAGTATTGCGATGTGCTGAGTTTCAACATGTACACGCTCAAGCCTCAGGACGGTTATGACTTCGCCGCCTTGCGCGCTCTGGATAAACCGGTGTTGATCACGGAGTTCAATTTCGGCTCGGCGGACCGGGGGCCGTTCTGGGGTGGCGTAACGCAACTGGCCAAGGAAGAAGACCGCGGCACGGCTTACGGCACCTTCCTCAAGCAGGCCATGGCCGAACCGTCGATTGTCGGTGTGCACTGGTTCCAGTACCTGGATCAACCGGTGACCGGTCGACTGCTGGACGGCGAGAACGGCCACTTCGGCCTCGTCGGCATCACTGACGTGCCGTACCAGGGTTTTGTCGAAAGTGTGCGTAAAAGTAACCTGGCGACCGTCGACCAACTGGGCAAGGAGGCGCTGAAAGCCAAGGTGGACAGCGCAGTGCGTGAAAGTGAAGGCGGCAAGTCGGGGCACGACGGCAAAGGTGCGGGACAGGGCGCCGGGCATGCCGGCGGGCACTCTGGAAATGGTCACTGATTGAGCGTTGACGGGTTCACAAAAGCCACAATGGCTGGAACAATGTCGGCCACTTTTTACGGTGTTTTTCGAGGGCGCGCAGGTGCAGATTCAGGGTCATTACGAACTCCAGTTCGAAGCGGTACGCGAAGCGTTTGCCGCGTTGTTCGATGACCCGCAGGAACGAGGTGCGGGGCTGTGCATCCAGATCGGCGGCGAAACCGTCGTCGACCTGTGGGCCGGCACTGCCGACAAGGACGGGGCCGAGGCCTGGCACAGCGACACCATCGTCAACCTGTTCTCCTGCACCAAGACCTTCACCGCTGTCACGGCTTTGCAGCTGGTGGCCGAAGGCAAGCTGAAGCTGGATGCCCCCGTGGCCGATTACTGGCCGGAGTTTGCCGCGGCGGGCAAGGAGATGATTACCCTTCGCCAGTTGCTCTGTCACCAGGCCGGGTTGCCGGCGATCCGCGAAATGCTGCCTGCCGAAGCCCTGTATGACTGGCAGTTGATGGTCGACACCCTGGCAGCCGAGGCCCCATGGTGGACGCCCGGCCAAGGGCATGGCTATGAAGCCATCACCTACGGCTGGCTGGTAGGCGAACTGCTGCGCCGCGCCGATGGGCGTGGGCCTGGAGAATCCATCGTGGCGCGGGTTGCACGACCGTTGGGCCTGGACTTCCATGTGGGGTTGGCGGACGCAGAGTTTTATCGTGTCGCCCATATAGCGCGTAGCAAAGGCAACATGGGCGATGAAGCGGCACAAAGGTTGTTGCAAGTAATGATGCGCGAACCTGCGGCACTGACAACGCGTGCATTCGCCAATCCACCCTCTATTCTCACCAGCACTAATAAGCCTGAATGGCGACGCATGCAGCAGCCAGCGGCAAATGGTCACGGTAATGCACGAAGCCTGGCGGGGTTTTATAGCGGTTTGTTGGACGGTAGTTTGCTGGAAAGCGACATGCTCGAACAATTGACCCGTGAACACAGTATCGGGCCGGATAAAACCTTATTGACCCAAACCCGTTTCGGCCTGGGTTGCATGTTGGATCAACCGCAGTTGCCCAACGCGACCTTCGGCCTTGGCCCGCGTGCGTTTGGGCACCCTGGGGCGGGAGGCTCGGTGGGTTTTGCCGACCCGGAACATGATGTAGCGTTCGGTTTTGTGACTAATACGCTGGGCCCCTATGTACTTATGGACCCGCGTGCGCAGAAGTTGGTCGGAATATTGGCCGGTTGTCTGTAAACCGCTTGCTGTTTCACAATTTTTTGTTACAAAGGCACGTATAAGAAGACGCTGAACGAAATGACGTAACTTAAATGTTCATTAAGTGTCTGTTTAACGGGTCATCCAGACCCTCCGGTTTTTTCTCATTTTGTGGATATCTCATGTTATCGAACAAGTCCTTGGCACTGGCGCTGTGCCTCACTATTACTGGTTGCGCACAAACTCCACAGAATGATGCCGAAGGTGGGCATTGGTGGTCATTTGGATCTGACAAGGCTGCTACCAAGGACGCAGTGAGCCAAACCGACGCCAAACCGGATGCCAAGCCTGCCGCCGGCGCCAAGCCTGCCGCACCTGTGGCCGCTGCAGCCGACGCTCCAGCGCCTGCCCCGGTAGCCAAGGCCGACACCGGTTCCAGCTGGTGGCCGTTCTCCTCCAAAAGCGCCGACGAAAAAGCTGCCGATGCCAAGGCCGACCTGAAAGCCGACCTCAAGGCCGCCACTCCGGCAACAACCCCGGCTGCAGCGCCTGCCGTTGCCAAGACCGACGAAGCTCACTGGTGGTGGCCGTTCGAAAGCAAGCCAAAACCACTGGCCAAGGTCGATGTAACCAACGTGCCGATGCCTGACCCGAAAATCACCCAAGCCTGGCTCGACGACTACGAGCCGCGCCTGCGCACCGCGATCAAGGACAGCAACCTGCAACTTGAGCGCCGTGACAACGTGTTGGTGATCATTGCGCCGGTGGACGGGTCCTATAACCCGAAACGCCCGGCGATGCTGCTGCCGGTGACCCTGGGCCCCTTCACCCGTGTTGCCAAGGCCGTAGAGGGCGACCCGAAGACCGCCGTGCTGGTACTGGGTCACGTCGACGCCAACGGTGCTGAACCGCAAAGCCAGGCTCTGACCAAGGAACGCGCACAATCCATCGCTTCGATTTTCAGCCTCAGCGGCTTGAAGCAAGACCGCCTGATGCTGCGTGGCATGGGTGACCTGATGCCGCGTGCCGCCAACGACAGCAACCAGGGCCGCGCCCTGAACCGCCGCATGGAAATCATGTTCACCCAGCGCACCACCATGCTGGCCTTGCTGAGCAAGTACAACTCGGCTAACCCGCCGAAGGCTGAAATGATCGCTGTGCAGGACGTTCCGGCACCCGTGGCACCGGCCGCTAAAAAAGCAGCGCCGGCGAAAAAGGCTTCGACCAAGAAAGCGGCCGCCAAACCTGCTGCCAAGAAAGCTGCGGCCAAGCCTGCAGCCAAAAAGCCTGCAGCCAAAGCCGCAGCACCGGCTTCGAACGACCAGGCAAAAAACTGATTCGCTGAACCAGAAGGATAAAGCCGCATGACCCAGGCACTGGCCGATATGCGCCGTGACTACACACGGGACGGTTTGAGTGAGGCCCAGGCCCCGGACGAGCCGTTTGCCCTGTTCCACCAATGGTTTGGCGATGCGGTGAAAACCGAGCAGCCACCGGTGGAGGCCAATGCCATGACCTTGGCCACGGTTGACCAGGAAGGTCGCCCGCACTGTCGCATCCTGTTGCTCAAGGGCCTGGATGCGCAGGGCTTTACCTTCTTCACCAATTATCAGAGCGCCAAGGGTGAACAACTTGCGGCGCGGCCCTTTGCCGCCATGACGTTCTTCTGGCCGACCCTGGAGCGCCAGGTGCGTATCGAAGGGCGGGTGGTGAAGGTCACGCCGCAAGAGTCCGATGCCTATTACCAGGTTCGCCCATTGGGCAGCCGCCTGGGGGCATGGGCGTCCCCGCAGAGCAAGGTCATTCGTGACCGCGAAGAACTGCAGGACTTGCTCAAGGCCACCGAGCAACGCTTCAGCGATACCCAGCCCGATTGCCCGGAGCATTGGGGTGGTTACCGGCTTTTGCCGGAACGCATCGAGTTCTGGCAGGGCCGCGCCAGCCGCCTGCATGACCGCCTGAACTACCGCCTGCAAGGCGCCGACTGGGTGCGCGAGCGCCTGGCTCCCTGAGCTTTTTCTTCCTGACGCTCGATCCTCCACGCCGAAGCCTCGAATCACGAGGCTTCAGGTGTTTTCGAGCGTGCCGCAACACGGATGAACGCGTCCATAACGCTCTCTTGGAACAGCGTAAATGCTACCATTCGTCGGTTTCTATGGTGCTGGCAGTCTGTACTCAGGCTGAATGAAAGCAATTTTCTGCCCGGCTTGCCGTGACAGGCGTCGAGTCGCAGCGTTTAATGAAACCCTGTCCTTTGGAGTTGATGCTATGCGTAAGTCCGTTTTACTAGTTGCCTGCTTTACCACCCTGTCGTTGCTGTTGGGTGGCTGCGCCTCGAGTCTGACCGGCGACTCGTACTCCCGTGATGATGCGCGTCGTGTACAGACCGTTCGCATGGGTACCATCGAATCCCTGCGTCCAGTGAAAATCGAAGGCACCAAGACCCCAATCGGCAGCGTGGCCGGTGCCGTGGTGGGTGGCGTTGGCGGCAGTGCTATCGGCGGTGGCCGTGGCAGTATCGTCACGGGCGTCATCGGTGCCGTTGCCGGCGGCCTGCTGGGCTCTGCTGCCGAAGAAGGCCTGACCCGCACCCAAGGTGTCGAAATCACCGTTCGCGAAGACGACGGCAGCATGCGCGCCTACGTCCAGGCCGTTGACCCGAATGAAATCTTCCGCATCGGCCAACGCGTGCGCATCATGAGCGTTAACGGTCAAAGCCGCGTTTCTCAGTAAGCGTCGGTTGTAGAAACACAAACCCCAACCGGGTGACCGGTTGGGGTTTTTGTATCTTGGTGCGAGACTTTTTATGAGAAACGTTCAAACGTGAGGCTTTTCGTAATGACGAAAAAGCAGGCAATAAAAAACCGCCTTAGTAGGGCGGTTTTTTATTGCGAAGCAGATTTTAAGCTGGGCTCCGCATACTCATAGGACGCGATGACATGGGCGAAATCCTACCGTCGCTCAAGGGGGCGTGCAAGGTTCGGTGACGAGTGGTGGCCAACGTTTGTGAGTCTTTTTGTGTCGGCTGTCTGCAAAAAGCGGAAATAAATCTGAAGGCTTTCCAACGGTATTCTATGGTGTTTTGTCACACGTTCGGTCGGATGCTCAGTTAGTATCGACGCCGTTCCACATTCGTTATTTTTTGCTGGTCGGTTGGGTCAGTGACCAAGTTTTGGACCCGCCGCCACGGGCTAGTAATCCGTGCCGGATTGATGCGGAAGGCCCATCAACCCAGCCACCTCAAAGGACGCGGTGACAGCATCCGAAGGCGCACATGTTCCGGTAAGTGTGCTGGAGGTTAGGCCCAACTTGCGGAGGGCCGAGTATGTCGAAGTTTGCACGACGTACGTGGAACCTCGTAGTGAACTGCCTTCGTGTTTATCACGTATGGGTATTCCTGCGGGACAGCTTCGATGACCTGTAAGGTCTGAGAAGTGAGCCGCCTCGGTTTAGACCGAGGCGGCTTTTTGGTTTTCTGCGTCCCGGTTTCAAACTTGAAAGTGCTTCACCATCGTATTCAATTCATGCGCCAGGCTGGCGAGGGACTGGGAAGCACTGGTGGTTTGGGTCGAGCCCTCCGCGGATTGAATCGACAACTGCTGGATATTCAGCAAGTTGCGATCAACCGCCCGAGCAACGTCGGCTTGCTCGGCCGCAGCGGTGGTGATGACCAGGTTTCGGTCGTTGATCTCATTATTGGCCATCAGGATATCCGCCAGTGCCTGTTGTGCTAGCTCGGCCAGTGACAGGGTTTGCTGGGTCATGCTGCTGCTGTCGAGCATGGTCTTGACGGTGCTGGCAGTGTTGGATTGGATACTGCCGATCATCTGTTCGATTTCCTGGGTCGATTGAGCGGTGCGGTGGGCCAGGGCGCGGACTTCGTCGGCAACCACGGCAAAACCGCGACCGGCCTCACCGGCACGGGCGGCTTCGATGGCCGCGTTCAACGCCAGCAGGTTGGTTTGTTCGGCGATGGTGCGGATGACATCCAGCACCTTGCCGATATCCTTGGCTTGTTCGGCCAGGCTGCCCACTTGTTCGGAGCTGACTTCAACGCCACGGGTCAGGGCCTGGATGGCATCCAGGGCTTCGACCATGCGCTGCTGGCCTTTCAAGGCAATGCTGCGCGACTCTTGGGAGAGGTCGGAGGTTGAAGCCGCGTTCCTGGCGACGTCCTCAATCGCGGTAGTCATCTCGGTGACGGCAGTGGCGGCCTGTTCGATTTCGCCATGTTGCTGCTGCAAGTCGCGGCTGCCTTCGGCGGTCACGGCATTCAGTTCTTCGGCGGCTGCGGCGAGTTGGCTGGATGAGCCGGTAATCTGCCGCAAAGTCTGCACCAGATTGTTACGCATGGTCTCCTGCGCCCTGAGCAGGCGAGTGGCCTCGTCATTGCCCGTCGGATTGATGGGCTGGGTCAGGTCGCCCTTGGCGATGGTTTCGGCGACCTGCACCGCTTCATTGATGGGGCGGGTAATGCTTCGGGTCAGCAGCCAGGCAACCAGTACGGTGCCCCCACTCACCAGCAGGATGACGAGCGCGATGCCTTTCATGGCGTGTTGATAAGCGTCCACGGAGGTCAGGCCGGCTTGTTCCGCGCCTTTGTTGGCGAGGTCGATCAGTTGGTCAAAGTTCTTGGTCATGTGCTCGTAGCTTTCTCGAATGCTGTTGAGAAAGTCGCGGGCGCCGGCCTTGTCGCCTGAACGTGAGCGCTTGAGCATCTCGGTGTGGTTCTGCGCATACGCGTCCAGGCTCTGGTTGAACACATCGAGACGAGATTTTTCCTCGGCGGTGTTCAGGAGGGCTGCGTATTGCGCCAACTGCTCTTTGACCGCCTTCAGGCGGCCGGCGGATTTTTCTTCGTAGGTCTGCATGTCTGCATCGCTAGAGGACAGGATGTGCGCCATTTCCCCCAGGCGAAAACGGTCGAGCGAAGCATTGGCCAGGGCCAGCAGCCGGACCCGCTGCAGCCAGTTGTTCTGTATGTCGGCAGCCTGGGACTGCACTTCGCCGATCTGCTTGAGGGCGAACAGACCGAGAAACACACTCAGTGACGCAATAGCAGCGAAGCCGATGAAGGCCCTGGCTGCGATTCTTATATTTCTCAGGAACATGGGATTGTCGCTCGGGCTGGAGACGCGTTGGAGAACAAGGTGGAGCGGGTGTCCCTATGAGGGACAGCGGGATCGCCACAACAGATAATCGGCGGCAGGGGGGAAGTCTTTAGGGGATTGGAGGAAGGGGGCGGGTAGATAGCGCTGCGGTTGCGCAGCGCCACTGGTAAACACTGTCCAATCGGATAGCGGGTTGGGAACAGGAGCCGATTACCGGCTCCCGCAAAGGGCTCAGGCTTTCTTGCGACTTGCCATGGCCGTTACCGCATAGCCGATACACGCCGCCAGGATCGACCCGGTCAGGATCCCCATTCGGTCTTCACCCGCGAATTCGCTGGCGCCCGGCACAAAGGCCAAGGAACCGACGAACAGGCTCATGGTGAAGCCGATGCCGCACAGGATCGCTACACCGAACACCTGGCCCCAGTTGGCGCCACTGGGCAGGGCGGCGAGGCCGGTCTTGATGGCGAGCCAGGTGAGGCCGAATACGCCGATGGTCTTGCCGATCAGCAAGCCTGCGGCGATACCCATGGGCACGTGATGGGTGAAGCTGTCCAGGCTGACGCCCGCCAGGGACACGCCGGCATTGGCAAACGCGAACAATGGCAGG
This sequence comes from Pseudomonas sp. R19M, assembly GCF_050312585.1. Classification (NCBI taxonomy): domain Bacteria; kingdom Pseudomonadati; phylum Pseudomonadota; class Gammaproteobacteria; order Pseudomonadales; family Pseudomonadaceae; genus Pseudomonas; species Pseudomonas sp. R19M. Next base: position 120,679 of record NZ_JBNPJV010000016.1, on the reverse strand, counting down.
ATGCCGTAGGCCACCCATGGATGCAGTGCATGCTCCAGGGTAAGCAGCGGCGAGGGTTCGGCATTCTTGGTGCGCATCGGGATGCAGAATGCCAGGGTCACGCCGGCCAGCGTGGCATGCACGCCACTCTTGAGCACGCAGACCCACAGGATCAGGCCAATGATCAGGTAGGGCCCAAGCTTGATCACACCCAGGCGGTTCATGGCGATCAAGGCAATCAGGCAAGCGCCCGCACCTGCCAGGGAGGCACCGGACAGATCGGCGGAGTAGAACAGCGCGATGACGATAATGGCGCCCAGGTCATCAATGATGGCCAAGGTCATCAGGAACAGTTTCAGCGACACCGGCACGCGCTTGCCCAGCAGCGCCAGGACGCCCAGGGCAAAGGCGATATCGGTGGCCATGGGGATCGCCCAGCCGGACATCGCGGCGGGGTAATCCTTGTTGATCGCCCAATAGATCAGCGCCGGTACGACCATGCCGCCGATGGCGGCGGCACCGGGCAATACCACTTGCGATGGCTTGGACAGGTGACCGTCGAGGAGTTCTCGCTTCACTTCCAGGCCGATCAGCAGGAAGAACAGGGCCATCAGGCCATCGTTGATCCACAGCAGGGCGGGTTTGGCGATTTTCAGCGCGCCGACCTGTGCCACCACTGGCACGTCAAGAAAAGCGTTATACAGGTGCGACAACGGTGAGTTGTTAATGATCAGCGCCAGGGCGGCAGCGGCGATCAACAACAGGCCGCTGGCGGCTTCCAGCTGGAAGAAACGGGTGAAAGTGCTACGCAGAGGCAAGGGATGCTCTCCCATTCAAGGTTCAATAGATGGGTACCCTAACCCGTACCGTTAGTTGTTAAAACAAAAGTTATATTCTTATTTGTTATAAGCGGCGCTCAGGATCGGCAGGCCGCCAAAGCCTAGCAATTGTGTGTCTAATTGAGTCGTCACTGTATCTGTGTGCAGTGTAGGAAACCCCTTAAGATTCGGGCTGAAATCCTTAGAGACCCATCTTATGAGTGACCACCGTACCTGGGCCCGTGAAGCCATTCGCATCATTGAAGCGGACTTCCAGCGTAGCGCCGACACGCACCTGATCCCTTTGCCATTGCCGGGGCTGCCGGGTATCGAGTTGTACTTCAAGGATGAGTCAAGCCACCCCACGGGCAGCTTGAAACACCGGCTGGCCCGTTCGCTGTTCCTGTATGCGCTGTGTAATGGCTGGCTCAAGCCGGGCGCGCCGGTGATTGAAGCTTCCAGCGGTTCGACGGCGATCTCGGAAGCCTACTTCGCCCGCCTGCTCGGCCTGCCGTTCATTGCGGTCATGCCGGCGACCACGTCCCAGGAAAAGATCGCCCAGATCGCCTTCTATGGTGGCAAGAGCCATCTGGTACAGGATCCGACGCAGATCTACGCCGAATCCGAACGCCTGGCGAAGGAAAGCGGTGGCCACTTCATGGACCAATTCACCTACGCCGAGCGGGCCACGGACTGGCGGGCGAATAACAACATCGCCGAATCGATCTTCCAGCAGATGCGCTTCGAGCATTACCCCGAGCCGAGCTGGTTGATTTCCAGCCCCGGCACCGGCGGCACCACCGCAACTCTGGGGCGCTATGTGCGTTATCGCCAGCATTGCACCCGCGTGCTGTGTGCAGATGCCGAACGCTCGGTATTTTTCGATTTTTATCAAAGCGGCGATGCCAGTTTGCGCCTGGATTGTGGCTCTCGGATCGAAGGGATTGGTCGGCCACGGGTCGAGGCGTCGTTTTTGCCCAAGGTGATTGATGCGATGGTCAAGGTGCCGGATGCCCTGTCGCTGGCGGCCATGCATTACCTGGCCGAGCGTTTGGGGCGGCGGGTCGGCGGCTCCAGCGGGACCAATCTGGTTGGCGCCCTGATGGCGGCGCAGCAGATGAAAGCGGCAGGCGAGTCGGGGTCGATCGTGGCGATCTTGTGCGATGGGGGTGAGCGCTATGCCACTACCTATTACGATCAGGCTTGGCTTGAGGCTCAGGGCTATGAATTGAAGGGTTTGATGGCGGCCGTTGCGGCCAGTGTCGAGCGCGGCGAGCCATTACCTGAAACGATCTTGCGCGCCAATATCTGACAGGCGAGGGGGCTTGTTCGCGATAGCAGTCTGTATGTCAGCTTATCTGTAGCTGATACACCGCTATCGAGAGCAAGTCGCCTCTCACATTGAATTACGTTGGGTCAGGCTTGGATACCCAACATATCCCGCGCCAACGCCTCGGCAATCCGAATTCCGTCAACACCCGCCGACAGAATCCCTCCGGCGTAACCGGCGCCTTCGCCGGCCGGATACAGGCCCTTTACGTTCAAGCTCTGCATCGACTCGTTACGGGTAATCCGCAACGGCGATGAGGTGCGGGTCTCAATACCCGTCAGCACCGCATCGTGCAGCGAATAGCCTTTGATCTGCTTCTCGAAGGCGGGCAAGGCTTCGCGGATCGCCTCGATGGCGAAGTCCGGCAACGCCAAGGCCAGGTCGCCCAGCGATACGCCGGGCTTGTAGGACGGCTCGACGCTGCCCAGGGCCGTGGAGGGTTTGCCGGCGATGAAGTCGCCCACCAGCTGCGCCGGCGCCTCATAGTTGCTGCCGCCGAGAATATACGCGTGGGACTCCAGGCGCTCCTGCAACTCGATCCCGGCCAGCGGGCCACCTGGGTAGTCCACTTCAGGCGTGATGCCCACCACGATGCCGGAGTTGGCGTTGCGTTCGTTGCGCGAGTACTGGCTCATGCCGTTGGTGACCACGCGGTGTGGCTCGGACGTCGCGGCGACCACCGTGCCGCCCGGGCACATGCAGAAGCTGTAGACCGAGCGGCCGTTCTTGGCATGGTGCACCAGCTTGTAGTCGGCGGCGCCGAGTTTCGGGTGCCCGGCGTACTTGCCCAGGCGCGCGGCATCGATCAGCGATTGCGGGTGTTCGATACGGAACCCGACGGAGAACGGCTTGGCCTCCATGTAAACGCCACGTTCGTGGAGCATGCGGAAGGTATCGCGGGCACTATGGCCCAGGGCGAGGATCACGTGCTTGGACAGGATCTGCTCGCCGCCATCGATCACCACACCGTTCAACTGACCCTCTTCGATCAGCACGTCGGTCACGCGTTGTTCGAAACGCACTTCACCGCCCAGGGCGATGATCTGCTGGCGCATGTTTTCCACCACGCCGGTCAGGCGGAAGGTCCCGATGTGCGGCTTGCTGACGTAGAGGATTTCTTCCGGCGCGCCGGCCTTGACGAACTCGTGCAGCACTTTGCGGCCGTGGAATTTCGGATCCTTGATCTGGCTGTACAGTTTGCCGTCGGAAAAGGTGCCGGCGCCGCCTTCACCGAACTGCACGTTGGATTCAGGGTTGAGCACGCTTTTGCGCCACAGGCCCCAGGTGTCCTTGGTGCGCTGGCGGACTTCCTTGCCACGTTCGAGGATGATCGGCTTGAAGCCCATTTGCGCCAACAGCAGGCCGGCGAAGATGCCGCAAGGGCCAAAGCCCACCACGATCGGTCGTTCGATCAGGTCTTGCGGCGCCTGGCCGACCACCTTGTAGCTGACATCCGGCGCCGGGTTGACGTTGCGGTCGTCGGCGAACTTGAGCAGCAGGGCGGCTTCGCCTTTCACGTTCAGGTCGATGGTGTAGATGAAGCACAGCTCCGACGATTTTTTACGGGCGTCGTAGCTGCGCTTGAACAGGGTGAAATCGAGCAGGTCATCACTGGCGATCCCCAGGCGTTGCACGATGGCTGGCCGCAGGTCTTCTTCGGGATGGTCGATGGGCAGCTTGAGTTCGGTGATTCGTAACATGACAGGGTCCGGTAGGCGGCGGGCAAGGAGGCCGGCTGTTTTGCAAACCGGCGATTATAAGCCCCAATGGCAGGTTTCCGTCAGGTTAAAACAGCGCAGGGCCGAATCAGTCGTCCCGTGAGCCACCAAACGCCGCGCAACCACGCTGTACCTGACCGTTGACCCGCAGTTCGGCGGTCATGTGCTGCAGGCTGGCGCTGGCGCTGTCGACGCAACGCTGCGGGGCTACCCACAGTTCGACGTGCTGGTTGTTGGCTTCGGTCATCAGGTTGAAGCGGCCATCACCGATCTGTTCTTCGACGTAAGGCACGGCCAAAGGCGGCTGGCCTTCGCGTTCAAGCACCATGCCCTTGGCGGTGACGTTCATCGTCCAGGCGGGTTTATGGCCACTCGCGCGCAGGATCGTGCGCTTGAAGTCCGGATCGTTGCAGGCCGAGGTAGAACGCTCGACGCGATAGAGTTGTTGCAGTTCCACCGAACCCTGGGTGCCGCTGGCAACCCCGGAGAACTTGCCACGCAAGTCGGCAAACAGCTCGCCTTGCTGGCCGGCCAGTGAAGCGGCTTCCTGCAGGACGCTGGTGCCACCGGTGTCGTTGACCACATAGTTGCGTTGATCGTTGCACGGCTGGAACAACAGCTTGCCGCCCACTGCCGTCAACTCCCCCTGCATGCGGGTCAGGCCGGCGATAGACGGCTTGGCCGGTTCGCTTTCGAACATCTGGCAAGCGGCGAACAAGGGAAGCAAGGCAAACAGAACGAGGGTACGGGCGGCGCGCATTATCGGGTCTCCAGACAAGTGCCGTCACGTTACGCAGGCTGGCGCTGCATCACAAGTCCAGCGCCCAGCTTCAGGCGATTCTTACAGACTTGAAAATCAGCCGACGATAAACGTCTGCCCCGTCTGCAGTCCCTCGACGCTTTTTGCGTAGGCCAGTGCCACATCTGCGCCGGGAGCCGGTTTGTAACCACGGAAGTAAGGCGCATAGCTGCCCATGGCTTCCAGCAGGACGGTGGGGCTGACGGAGTTGATGCGCAAACCGCGTGGCAACTCGATCGCAGCGGCCTTGACGAAGGCATCCAGTGCGCCGTTGACCAGCGCCGCCGAGGCCCCGGTGCGGATCGGGTCGCGGTTGAGGATGCCGCTGGTGAACGTGAACGAGGCACCGTCGTTGGCGTATTCACGGCCGATCAGCAGCAGGTTGACCTGGCCCATCAGCTTGTCACGCAGGCCCAATTCAAAGTCGGTTTCGCTCATCTCACCCAGCGCTACAAAGTTCACACTGCCTGCGGTACAGACCAGCGCATCGAATTTGCCGGTCTGCTCGAACAGCTTGCGGATCGACGCACTGTCGCTGATATCCACCTGGAAGTCGCCGCTGCTGCGACCGATGCTGATCACTTCGTGACGCTGCGCCAGTTCCGCCTTGACCGCCGAGCCGACCGTGCCGCTGGCACCAATCAATAGGATTTTCATCGTGCAGGTTTCCTTGAATGTAGGGTTCGCATCCAGTCTAAGATGGCTTTTCGAGTGGATAAACGCGCTAATAGGCAACCTTTGGTTTTCAAATGGAAACAATCCATGAGTGAGATGGATGACCTGGCAGCTTTTGCCGTGCTGATCGAAGCCGGCAGCTTTACGGTGGCGGCCGAGCAACTGGGGTGCAGCAAGGGGCAGTTGTCCAAGCGTATCAGCCAGTTGGAAGCGCAGTTTTGCGTGGTGTTACTGCATCGCACCACCCGCAAGCTCAGCCTCACCGCGGCCGGCGCGGCATTGTTGCCTCAGGCTCAGGCGCTGGTGGTGCAAGTGGAACGCGCCCGTCAGGCATTGGCGAGGCTCAAGGACGATCTCGCCGGGCCAGTACGTATGACGGTTCCGGTGTCGTTGGGTGAAACCTTCTTTGATGGCTTGCTGCTGGAGTTTTCCCAGCAATATCCGCAGGTGCAGATCGAGCTGGAGCTGAACAACAGCTACCGGGACCTGGCCCGGGACGGCTTTGATCTGGGGGTACGGATGGGCGCCATCGAGAATGAACGCCTGGTTGCCAAGCCATTGCTGGCCTGGCACGAGATGACCTGCGCGAGCCCAGCCTATCTGAAACAGCATGGTGAGCCACTGACCCCGGCGGATCTGGCGGCGCATACCTGCCTGCTCAACAGCCACTACAGCGGGCGTGAGGAATGGTTATATCACCAGCAGCATGAGCTGTTGCGGGTGCGGGTCAGCGGCACCTTTGCCTCCAACCACTACAACCTGCTGAAAAAGGCTGCCCTGGTGGGGGCGGGCATCGCGCGGCTACCGTCCTACGTGTTACCCGCTGAATTGGCTGACGGCCGTTTACGTTGGCTACTGCGTGACTATTCCACACGCAGTATGCCCATGTACCTGGTTCATCCTTACCAGGGTGGGCTGCCGCGTCGTACCCAGGTGCTGGCCGATTACCTGGTGGAGTGGTTCAAGCGCAGCGGCGAAGCCCTCGACCGAATTCAGCGGTAGCGGCGGGCGATCCAGTGGTCGATGGACAGGCGACCTGGGCCTTGGGCGACCAGCAGCAGCAATATCGCGATCCAGGTGCCGTGCGTCGGGTATGCCTCCGGGTAGACGAACAGTTGAATGACCAGTGTCATGCCAATCAGCGCCAACGCCGAGAAGCGCGTGGCAACGCCCACCAGAATCAGGACCGGGAAAAAGTGCTCGGCAAACGCAGCCATGTGTGCGGCCACTTCCGGCGACAGCAAGGGGACGTGGTATTCACTGCGAAACAGCGGCAGGGTGGACGCGGCAAGACGCGGCTCGCCCAGTTGGAAGGTGCCGCTGACCAGGTCGATGGCAAAGCCTTCGACCTTGGTCTGTCCGGACTTCCAGAACACCGCGGCGATGGAGAAACGTGCGAGAAAGGCGATCACGCTGTAGGGGATCTTCTCGAAAATCGCGATGAGCCGTTTAATCAGGCAAGAGGAGGATGTGTTCATGGTGAAACCTTTTGTTTGGTGTGCAAGTGAGTGATGACGTCGTGGTTGATCAGCAGGTTCAGGCAGGGGAGCGGGTCGAATTCGGCCGACACCTGGAGGGCGTGTTCCACCGCCGTTTCAAGCGCCACGCCCTGGTTCAGGTGGTCGATGAACGCGGCCGTGCCCGGGTCGATCGCGAAGACTTTGACTGACAGTCCTTGGCGTAAAACCAACGCACTTTGAGCGTGCCAGGGGTTGAAGTCGGCAATGGCCTCTTCGCACTGATGCGCCGACCAGATGCCGACGATGGCGTAGGCAGAATCCAGCGTGGCGAGGGATGGATGCAGTTGCAGGCGCAGGCTGCCCAATTCGGTTTCAGCTTGCAGTGCGAGCAAAATGGCTTGTCGATCCATCGGCGTGGCATCGGCGGCGTGATAGGCGCGAACCCGCAGCCGTTCCAGCCGCGCAACATCGGCCAGATAAGGCACGCTGGCTGCCGGCTCGAAGTCCTCGATAAACGCCGCAAATGCACTGCCGTATTCGCTGATCAGCGGGCTGGTGGGCGGGCACTCCTGTACGAAGAGGCCCGCCATGGCACGGAAGAACGCCTCGCCGACCAATTGCAAGGTCACCGGGTAAGCCGCTACCAGTGCATTGATCAACGAGCTATGGACGTTGTTGCGGTAGACCACAAAGCGGCTCGCCGGGTCGGCGCCGTTGCTGCTGAACAGGCCATCGGGGCAGGCCCGGTCAGGTGAGAGCAGGGCCTGGGTAAACGCATTGTGCTGGCTCATGGGGTGACCTGTGAAAGATGCCAGTCGGCCTGTTGCGCTTCGGCTTGCAGCACGCGCAAGGCCGGTACCTGGTTATCCCGCTCGATCAGCGTGGCAACCGGGCCGGTCCGCGTTAGCACCTGCTCGTACAACTGCCATACCGCGTTGTCGATGGGCGCGCCGTGATCGTCTATCAGCAGGCGATCGCCCAGGCTGTCGGTGTCTTCGGCAAAACCGGCAAGGTGGATCTCACCCACCGCATGTAACGGCAGTGCGTTGAGGTAGGCCAGCGGGTCGCGTTGGTGGTTGATGCACGATACGTAGACGTTGTTGACGTCCAGTAACAGGCCGCAGCCCGTGCGCCGGATGATTTCGCTGATGAAATCCGCCTCGTCCAGGGTCGAGCGCCGGAACTGTAGATAGGTCGACGGGTTCTCCAACAGCATGGGGCGCTTGAGGGCGTTCTGGACCTGATCGACGTGTTCGCACACCCGGTCCAGGGTCGCGGTGTCGTAGGCCAGGGGCAGCAAGTCATTCAGAAACACCGGGCCATGGCTGGACCAGGCCAGGTGTTCGGAAAAGGACTGGGGTTGATAGCGTTCGATCAGCGCAGCCAACCGTGCCAGGTGCTCACGGTTCAGCGGGCCTTCGCCACCGATGGACAGGCCCACGCCATGCAATGACAGTGGGTACTGCTCGCGGATCAAGCCCAGGTAGTGATGAAACGGGCCGCCGGCCACCATATAGTTTTCGGCATGTACTTCAAAAAAACCGATGTCGGGCGAGGTCTCGAGCACTTCGATGAAATGCTCGTTCTTCAGCCCCAGCCCGGCCCTGTGGGGGAGGCCGGGCACCTGAGCGGACAAGACCGTGTGTGGGTGTGAGAGCGTCATGATCCTGACTCAGGTTGTGCCGGGTTTCAGGACTTGGCGGTGAAGGCAGCTTCCTGGCCGAAACCCGTCGGCGAGGTGGAGCTTGGGGTTTTAGCGCAGCTGCCGGCAGGCACCAGTTTCCAGGCATTGGCCTGATCCTTGACTTTGGAGGTCCCGGCGCAGGTAGTGCCGGCGCCGGCGGCGCAATCGTTCTTGCCGGCTTCGGCAACACCGAAGCATTTCTGCATGTCGTCGGCGGCATGGGCGGTGGTGGCCAGGGTGGACAGACTCAGGGCTGAACCCAGGGCCAGGACGAGGGTAGCGGCGGACAGCGAACGGGTTTTAGTGGTCATGGTGTATCTCCAGCAGTGGATGGTTGTGGCGGGCTTGATTGCCCGCTTACCCCACTAGAGGTAGCACGATGAATTTCGTTACACGCCAGCCGGAAATAATTTCAGGCAGGGCAAAAAAAGTGGGAGGGGGCTTGCTCCCGATAGCGGTGGTTCAGCTAAGTACTTCTTGGCTGACACACTGCAATCGGGAGCAAGTCCCCTCCCACATTCAGAGGCGTTTCTTAACCGCCCAGGTACGCCTCACGCACTTTCGGGTCGGTCAGCAACTGCTCGCCCGTACCCTGCATCACCACCCGGCCGTTTTCCAGCACATAGGCACGGTCGGCGATTTTCAGCGCCTGGTTGGCGTTCTGTTCCACCAGGAACACCGTCACACCGTCCTTGCGCAGTTGTTCGATGATGTCGAAAATCTGCTGGATGATGATCGGAGCCAGGCCCAGGGACGGTTCGTCCAGCAGCAACAGCTTGGGTTTGCTCATCAGCGCCCGGCCGATGGCGAGCATCTGCTGCTCGCCGCCGGACATGGTGCCGCCGCGCTGGTTGAAGCGTTCCTTGAGCCTTGGAAACAGGTGCAACACCTTGTCCATCTGCTCCTGGTAGTCGCCCTTGTCGGTGAAGAATCCGCCCATGGCCAGGTTCTCCTCCACGGTCAGGCGGGAGAACACGCGACGGCCTTCCGGCACCACCGCAATGCTCTTGCGCATGATGTGTGACGACGACTGGCCCACCAGTTCTTCACCCATATAGCGGATGCTGCCGCTGTGGGCCTGGGGTGAACCGCACAAGGTCATCAGCAGGGTCGACTTGCCGGCACCGTTGGCCCCGATCAGCGTGACGATTTCACCCTGGCGCACTTCCACGTTGACGCTGTGCAGGGCCTGGATCTTGCCGTAAAAAGTGGAAACGTTTTCGAATTGCAGCATTTTACGCTTCCCCCAAATAGGCTTTGATCACTTCAGGATTGTCACGGATCTGTTCCGGCGTTCCGTTGGCCAGCGGCGTGCCCTGGTTGATCACCACAATGTGGTCGGAAATGCTCATCACCAGTTTCATGTCGTGTTCGATCAACAACACCGTGGCGTTGTTTTCCTCACGCAACACGCTGATCAGCGCCTTGAGGTCTTCGGTCTCCTTGGGGTTCAGGCCGGCGGCCGGTTCGTCGAGCATGAGGATCCGCGGGCGGGTCATCATGCAGCGGGCGATCTCCAGGCGGCGTTGCTGCCCATAGGCCAATGTGCCGGCAGGGCGGTTGGCGAACTCGGTGAGGTTGACCTTGTCCAGCCAGTACGCGGCGTACTCCATGGCCTCGCGCTCGCTCTTGCGGAACGCAGGGGTCTTGAACAGGCCCGCCAGGAAGTTGGTGTTCAGGTGGCGATGCTGGGCGATGAGCAGGTTCTCGACCGCCGTCATGTCCTTGAACAAGCGTACGTTCTGGAAGGTGCGCACCACGCCCTTGCGGGCGATCTCGTGGCCGGCCAGGCCCTGGATCGGCTGGCCATCCAACAGGATGCTGCCGCCGCTGGGCTTGTAGAAACCGGTGAGGCAGTTGAACACCGTTGTCTTGCCGGCGCCGTTCGGGCCGATCAGCGCGACCACTTGTTTCTCTTTGACGGTCAGGGCCACGCCGTTGACCGCGAGCAAGCCACCAAAGCGCATGCTCAAATTTTCGACTTTCAGGATCTCGCGGCTCATTTGCGCAGCTCCATATGTGGACGTTGCATGGGCAGCAGGCCTTGAGGACGCCAGATCATCATCAGCACCATCAGGGCGCCGAACATCAACATGCGGTATTCACTGAACTCACGCATCATTTCCGGCAACAGGATCATCACGATCGCGGCTAGGATCACGCCCAGTTGCGAGCCCATGCCGCCCAGCACCACGATGGCGAGGATGATCGCCGACTCGATGAAGGTGAACGATTCCGGCGTCACCAGCCCTTGGCGCGCGGCAAAGAAGCTGCCGGCAAAACCGGCGAATGCGGCGCCCAGGGTGAATGCGGAGAGCTTGATGATGGTCGGGTTCAGGCCCAGGGCCCGGCAGGCGATTTCATCTTCGCGCAGCGCTTCCCAGGCGCGGCCGATCGGCATGCGCAGCAGACGGTTGATCACGAACAGGGCCGCCAGCGCCAGCAACAGTGCGACCAGGTACAGGAACACCACTTTGCTCACCGGGTTGTAGTCGATCCCGAAGTATTCGTGGAAGGTCTGCATGCCTTCGGCAGCGGTGCGATCGAACGACAGGCCGAAGAACGTCGGCTTGGGAATGTTGCTGATACCGTTCGGGCCGCCGGTGATGTCGGTGAGGTTCCGCAGGAACAACCGGATGATTTCACCGAAGCCGAGGGTCACGATGGCCAGGTAGTCACCGCGCAAACGCAACACCGGGAAGCCCAGCAGGAAACCGAACGTCGCCGCCGCCATACCCGCCAATGGCAGGCAGATCCAGAAGCTCCAGCCCAGGTAATGCGAGAGCAGCGCATAGGTATAGGCACCCACGGCGTAGAAGCCCACATAACCGAGGTCGAGCAAGCCGGCCAGGCCCACCACGATGTTCAGGCCCAGGCCCAGCAACACGTAGATCAGGATCAGGGTGGCGATGTCGACCGCGCCGCGCGAGCCGAAGAACGGCCAGATCAACGCGGCGATGATCAAACCGATGATGATGTAGCGCTGGGTGCGCGGCAGGGTCAGGAATTGGCTGACCTTGGGCGATACCAGTGGGCCACGGTTACCCTTGAACAGCGCACCGACCTGCTGGGTGAACAGCACGCGCAGGAACATCAGCACCGAGCACAGGGCGATGATGCTCAGTGTCACGGGACCGGTGCCATGCACTTCCAGGTTGATGCCGACAATGCTCAGTTTGAGGCCGAGTACCGGGAAGGCAACGGCCCACACCAGCAAGGCGCTGAAAAACGCCGATTTAAGATATCTGCTCATACTTTCTCAACCTCCGGACGGCCCAAAATGCCGGTCGGACGGAACAACAGCACCAGAACCAACAGGCCGAACGCCACGACGTCCTTGTACTGGTCACCGAAGATGTCGGCGCCAAAGGCTTCAGCCACACCCAGCACCAGCCCACCGAGCATGGCGCCCGGGATACTGCCGATGCCGCCCAATACCGCCGCGGTAAAGGCTTTGAGCCCCACCAGGAACCCGGCGTTGGGGTTGATCACGCCGTACTGCATGCTCAGCAGTACCGCCGCGACAGCCGCCAGTGCGGCGCCGATCACGAAGGTCAGGGCGATGATGTTGTTGGTGTTGATGCCCAGCAGGTTGGCCATCTTGATGTCTTCGGCGCAGGCTCGGCAGGCGCGTCCCAGACGAGAGCGGGAGATGAACAGGGTCAGGCCCAGCATGGCCACCAGGGTGACGACGAAGACCAGGATCTGCATGTAGGAAATCAGTACTTCTTCTGCACCGCCTGGGCCGAAGGAGAAGCTCCCCGGGATCAGGTTGGGGATGGATTTGTCCTTGGAATCCTGGGACAGCAATACGGTGTTCTGCAGGAAAATCGACATACCGATGGCGGAAATCAACGGGATCAGACGGTTGCTGCCACGCAAGGGACGGTAGGCAACCCGCTCGATACTGTAGCCATAGGCACTGGTTACAACGATTGACGCGATAAACGCGGCGGTCATCAACAGCGGCAGGGAGTGGATACCCATCATGGCCAACCCGGCAAGGGCGATAAAGGCCACGTAGGAACCAATCATGTACACCTCGCCATGGGCGAAGTTAATCATTCCAATGATGCCGTAAACCATTGTGTAGCCAATGGCTATCAAGGCATAGGTGCTGCCAATGGTCAGGCCATTAACCAGCTGTTGGAAAAAATGATAGATCTCAGGCATTACAGCGCTCCTAAAAACCCGATACGCATTTCACTGGTGGAGTCATGTTCCGGCCCCGTGCTGTGTTCTGTGAGCACATTCGCACAAAGCGTTTGCCAGCGAACCGCTGGTGACGGTTTTAAGATTTTCAGGTGAGCCAGCGCCCGGATCGCGGGTGTCAGGCCCATAAACCTCGTAAAACAAAGCCCACTGCTTGCACAGTGGGCTTGTTGACCAGTAACGCCTGGCTTACTGAGGGGAAACTTCGGTTTTTGGTTTACCGAAGTGCCATTCGTAGACCACGAACTTGAAGTCCTTCAGGTCGCCCTTGGCGTCGAAGCTCAGGTCGCCGGTGGGGGTCTTGAAGGTGCCTGCGTGGATGGCGGCAGCGACTTTGGCGGTGTCTTCGCTTTTCGCCGCAGTGATGCCGCCGGCGATCACCTCAACAGCCGAGTAGGCCGGGAACACGAACGGACCGGTTGGGTCCTGTTTGTTCTTGGTGAACTCTTCAACGATGGCTTTGTTGGCCGGGTCAGTGTCGAAGGATTTCGGCAGGGTCACCAGCAGGCCTTCGGAAGCATCCTGGGCGATTTGCGAGATGGAGTCGTTGCCGACGCCTTCTGGCCCCATGAACTTGGCGTTCAGGCCTTTTTCCTTGGACTGGCGCAGGATCAAGCCCAGCTCAGGGTGGTAGCCGCCGTAGTAAACGAAGTCGACGTTGGCTTGCTTGAGTTTCTGGATGATCGAGGAGAAGTCCTTGTCACCGGCGTTCAGGCCCTCGAAGACCGCGACTTTTACGCCTTTCTTCTCAAGGGTCTGTTTAACGGCGGTGGCGATGCCTTCACCGTATTGCTGTTTGTCGTGCAGCACGGCAACGACCTTCGGCTTGACGTGATCGGCGATGTAGTTGCCGGCCGCCGGGCCCTGGGCGCTGTCCAGGCCGATGGTGCGGAAGATCAGCTTATAGCCACGGGCGGTGATTTCCGGGCTGGTGGCCGCCGGAGTGATCATGATCACGCCTTCATCTTCGTAGATGTCCGAGGCTGGCTGAGTGGAGCTGGAGCAGAGGTGACCCACCACGAACTTGACGCCGTCGTTGACCACTTTGTTGGCTACGGCAACCGCTTGTTTAGGATCGCAAGCGTCGTCGTATTCCTTGGCTTCAAGCATCTTGCCGTCTACGCCGCCCTTGGCGTTGATGTCGGCGATTGCCTGTTTGGCACCCATGAATTGCATGTCGCCGTATTGCGTGACAGGACCGGTTTTAGGACCTGCGATACCGATCTTGATGGTATCGGCTGCGAACGAATGGCCGGCAACCCCAGCCAGGACCATAGCGGCAAACAGTTTGGAAATCTGCTTAGTAGCCTTATTCATAGTGCTCCACTCTTGCTGTTGTATTTTTTATAGTTCTAGCGGCCTTGTGGGCAGCAGAACCGGATCGGATATCTCGAATATCCCCCGGCAGCGGCCTGGCAACTGTACCGGTACAGTGTAGAGCGCCGGTTGATCGCTTGAAAAGCTGGCTGCTGGGGGCAAAACTCGAGCGTGTCGCTTAAATGAAAGAAAAAGACAGAATTGCGGCGTGGTTATGCCAGAGTTCCGGGCAATCCTTGGCTTTCCTGACACTTTCTATCGATGCTTCATTTGCAACTGGGTTTTTCCACCTGGCTTTGTGATGCGAAAGGGACGACGTTATGATTGCGCCGATTTTTCTTCAGGTGGATTCCCATGACGCAAGAACCTAGCACCCTCTATGCCAAGCTGCTCGGTGAAACCGCCGAAATTTCCTGGAAGGAGCTTGAACCGTTCTTTGCCAAGGGTGCCCTATTGTGGGTCGATGCCGGCCTGGATTTGATCGAGGCCGCCGAGGCGATGGCCGAGGATAACCGCGAAAAAGTCGCCGCGTGGCTGGCTGCGGGGAGTCTGGGCGAGGTGTCTGCGACGCGGGCGTTGGACTTGGTTACACGTGATCCGAGCCTGTGGGCGGTCGTGGTTTCGCCATGGATTCTGATCCAGGAAAGGGCGGCTTAAGAAAGCCTCGCACAAAAAAGGTGCATGTTTTTTCGCGGGTGGAGTGTGTATCCGGGTAACCGCTGACACGGTGATGGCATCTTGCCGTAGAGAAAGGTCACAGGTGAGGGTGACGTAAACGTCACGGGAACAGTTTTGTCGGTGGTTGAGTGCCAGATGAATTGTTTCAGAAGATGAGCAAATCGTTGTGGGGAGGGAGCAAGCGCCCTCCCCATAAAAGCCTACCCCGTCTTGCCGGTATGGTTGTTCAGCGAAATAACCCTGGTCTTGCCAATCCGGTGGCGGTAAATCTCACGCAGGTACTTGATCGCCTTCTTCACGCAGTCGCGTGACAGGCGAATGTCGTTGATCGAGACGAACTTCTCCTTGTCGTTGATCAACTCGCGGTACTTCTTCTCATACATCGGCTTGATCGCATACCAGTTGGTATCGAGGATCTTCGCTGGGTTCTCGAACTCGTTGAGCAGTTCGTCCATGCGGTCTTCGTCGAAGTCTTCATGAATGATGAAGTCCAGGATCGAGTTGTCCAGCGTGTCATCGAAGCGGTACGGATTGCGCGCGAAGCAGCGCTTGATAAACGCGACGATCAACGTCAGGAAATCATCCGACAGGCACGGGCTCTTGGCGATCAGTGTGGTCAGCGACAGGTTGGCTGACGCGCCGATCACCAATGCATAGCGCTTGAGCGTGGTGTTGGGAAACAGGCTGTTGAGGTGGGTCTTGAGCCGGTTCAGGTCCATGTAGGACAGCTTGTAATCCTTGGGCAGCGAGACGATGGAGACCACCGACGAGCAGTTCTTGAAAAAGTGCAGGTCATGCAGCGCCGCCGCGTCATAACCGGAGTTCTTGTATTGTTCCAGCGACGCCTTGTAGCGCTTGGACTCGATGGGCAGCAGGCTGATGCCTTCGATAGCCTGGGTGACCTTGTTGAAGTGCGGCAGGTCAATGGAGCGGAAGAACAGGTCGTCGATGTTCAGGCGCTGGGGCTCTTTGTCGAACACCTTGAACTTGTCGTTCGACGGCGCCGGGGTTTCCGGTACCACGGATTCGGCATAGGCAATCGCCACCGGGCCGGCCAGGCTCATGAACAGGTCGTTGGCATCCAGGCGAATGGTTTCGCCGATGTCGATGCCGGCGCGCCGGAAGTAATTCTGGTCATAGTCCGTGGTCACCGCCTGGGCGGTGAGAATGTTGAAGATCTGTTGGGAAATGTACTGGTTGGCGTGTTTTTCCATGGCATTGACATCAATGTTCTGGATATTGCCGTCGTCGCTCTCTTCGGCGTAACGCATGATGTCGTTGGAGATCAGCATCATCGCGTTCCAGGGGCGGATGCGACCTTTCACACTGGCTTCGCTGCTGTCTTCATTGGCGAAGTTGTACGAGAAATCCCATTCCTCTGACAGATACTTGCACAACAGCCGACCGGCGTTGATGTGCAGGGCTTCGGACATTTCGCTGCGGTGGTCGGAGATATTCGGCAGCACGCAGATGCCACTGGTGAAGATCGGCTCGAACACAAACGCATGGCCACTCTTGCTGTCGTGTTCGTCGGCGGGCTTGGTGTCGAACGTCTTGTTCATGTACGAGTGCTGCTGGGCCAGGCCGAACTCTGAAGCCATGCCTGAGCCGGTACCGCCGCCGGCGCTGAAGATCGAGAAATACAGGCGCGACTGGTTGGCCTTGATGCCGCAGGAGTCGATCAAGTACGAGTGAATCATCTTCCAGTCGGGGCTGGAGAAACGCTGGGTATCTTTGTTGAGGATGATCTTGGCCAGGTACTGGCCCAGGATGGGCGCGTTACCGGCGCCACCGGCATGGACTTCCGACAGGTCCATGATTTTCATCTTGCTGTAGTCGCGCAGGAAGCCGCTTTTTTCACCCTTGCGCGAGAAGCGGATGCGCCCGGCGATGTCCTTGTCCAGATCGCCCAGCATCACCAGGGGTTCCACCAGGAACACCGGCTTGGTGGTTTTGCCGCCGCCCAGGCGCAGGTTGTTGCGAATCCATTGGGTCGGGCTGTAGCCCTTGTCCAGAGGGCTCTTTTTGAACTGATGCTTATCCTCGGTACTGAACTCGTTCAGGTAGAACTTGCGCGCGTTGTACACCAGCTCCGCCACGTCCAAGGCAATATTGGAGCCGCAGCGGCCCAGGCCGATCAGGCACACCGACGGGAATTCCTGCTCATGGCCCGAGGCACCGTCACCTTCCAGCTGGGGCGGGCGCGGGAACACCATGTCGCGCAGGCCGTCGAGGTTGTCGAGGATGCGGTCGGTATTGGTCTCGGTGAAGTACAAGTATTGCTGGGTGGCCAGCGGGCGGGCAGTGTTCAATGGTTTGTAACCGGCGGCTTTTTGCGCAGGCGTTGTCGGCAACTCGTCGGGGACCACGGTGGCGGAGCTGTTTTTGGAAGTCATTGGGCGCCATGTACCTGGACGGATGGCCAAAAAAATCGGGGAGCCATCACTGAATGAAAGTTCGCGACTTTACAGTGCGTCTGAGTCCGGGGCGGCTGGGTTTAACCCAAGTGTTTACAGGGGAATTCCGGCCGGACTCTGATGAATCGGCCGTTCGTCGGCGTTCTTTAACCAAATGATGGCGAAATGCCAAAGAATCGGCGTCAGCGAATTGGCCTTACGACAGAGGGGGAGCCATTACGCTCCGGGGTGGGTTCCTTGGGCAGCGGGGCCTCCTTATGGCCTTCCCCGTTGATCAGGTTGAGCGGGTTGCGCATCTGGATGCCCTGCATCACACCGATGATGTCACTGGCGGGCACTGCCGGGCTGAGCAAATAGCCTTGAATGAAATCACAGCCATGCTTGAGCAGTAGCTCGAATTGCGCCTGGGTTTCCACGCCTTCGGTCACCACCTGCAGGTGCAGGGTATGAGCCATGCCGATAATCACCTGGACGATCTCGATATCGGCGTTGGATTTGGGAATGTCCTGGATAAACGAGCGGTCGATCTTCAAGGTGTTCAATGGCAGGCGCTTGAGGTAGGCCAGGGATGAGTAGCCGGTGCCGAAGTCATCGATGGCCAGGGAGACACCCAATGCCCGAATCTGCCGCAACAGCGCTAGGGTGCTGCTGATATTGCCCATCAGCGCGTTCTCGGTGACCTCCAGTTCCAGGCGGTTGGCGGCAACCCCGGCGAAGCGCAGGGCGGCTTCGATTTCATCGGCCAATTCATCTCGGGCCAGGTTCAAGGCCGAGCAGTTCACGGCCATGGTCAGTCCGGAGTAGCCGCGGTCGGACAACAAGCTCAGGTCGTGACAGGCTTGGCGCAGCACCCAGTGATCCAGTTCGGCAATCAGCCCGTTGCTTTCGGCGATTTCGATAAAACGGTCCGGCGCCAGCAGCCCATGTTGCGGATGCTGCCAGCGTACCAGGGCTTCCAGGCGGGTGACCTTGCCGAGCTTCATGTCGAAGATCGGCTGGTAAAACAGTACCAGTTCGTTGCGCGCACGCAGCGCCGTACGTAGCTCTTCTTCCAGTTGCAGCTCGAGGAAAGCACGGGTTTTCAGGTTGGAGCTGAAGAAGCTCAGGTTATTGCGCCCGTTGTCCTTGGATTGGTACAGCGCCAGGTCGGCGGTTTTCAGCAGCTCTTCGCAGGTCAGGCCGTCATCGGGAAACACACTGATGCCGATGCTGGTGGTCATCACCATACGTCGACCGGCCAGCTCGATCGGATCTTTCATCCTCTGCATGATGCGTTGGGCCATGTGGCGCGCTTCATCGCGGTGGTGGATGCTGATCAGGATGCAGAACTCATCGCCACCAAAGCGCGCGACCACATCTTCATGGCTGCGCACGGAGCTCTTGATATGCCCGGCCAGTACTCTGAGCAACTGGTCGCCGGCGTCATGTCCCAGGCTGTCGTTGATTCGCTTGAAGTGGTCGATATCGAGAAAGATCATCGCCATCATGCCTTTGTTGGCGGTTTTTTCTGCGACTTTCTCCGCAAAGATCTGGTTGAACCCACGGCGGTTGAGCAGGCTGGTCAGTGCGTCGAAATGTGCGACTTGTTGCAGCGACGCACGTGCCTGGTCCAGTTCACTGAGCAGTGCGTTGACTCGGCGCAGGTCGCGCTCCTTTTGCTGCAGTTTCTTGTCGGCCAAGGCCGCGCTGATGCTGCTGCCGATCACCAGTAGCGTAATCACCGCTACCGACAGGCCCAGTTGAATCGGGTTGTGGTCCAGCGCTAACGACAGGTCGGCCCCCGTGGGCACGACCATCTGCATGGCGGCCATGCCGGTGAAGTGCATGCTCAGAATGCCGGCGCCCAGCACCAGGCTGGCGGCGTACTTGAGCAGTTGATGAAATACCCCGGTGCCGGTGCGCAGGTAGCTGGACAGTAACAGCGCAGCGAGGCTGGCGCCGATGGCGATCGCCACCGACGTAATGAGCAAGCCCGATTCGAAGTACATCACGGCTTGGGAACGCATGGCCGACATGCCGACATAATGCATCAGCGCGATGCCGAGCCCCATCCAGGCCGACGCCAGGAGGTATTGATGGAACCGCAGGTGCGGATGACTGAGGGTTTGCATGGCGAACAGCGAAGCGATCAGGGCGATCACCAGCGAAACGAACGTGAGGATCAATTCGTAATGAATAGCGATTGGGGCCTGGAAAGCCAGCATGCTGATGAAGTGAGTCGACCAGATGCCGCCCGCCAGGCACCCGGCACCCAGCCAGCGCCAGTGTTTACGGGCGGTGGGGTCTTCCACATGGCCGACTCGCTCGGCCATATCCAGCGTGCCGAACCCGGCCGCGCAAGAGACCAGGTAAGCCAGCAGCACCAGAAAGGGGTTATGACTGCAATTGAGTAATAAATGCCCTTTTTCTGGAAGCTCGGTGAAAAAGTGCATCCCAAGCCATTCCATAGCATGCCCCGTCATAGAGTCACGTCACAGCCTGAGGCGATGACCTATGAAGGCGAGTATAGAAGCTTCGCGGGATTCATCATGGATAATGGCACTTTGCTTTGAACTTTTTTCGCATGGTGCCCATAGCGTTTGATGCTAAGCGCTGATCGGCAATTCCCGCGCGACAGGTGCTTCCAGTGGAGCCAGGCCGAACGCTGCACGTGCGGCGTCGCAGTCGACATTGTGTTCACCCTGGCTCCACGATGCGTCGAACTCACGGCACGGGCTCGAGCGCTGCTCGTAAATCGTGCAGCGGGTCTCTTTGCCCACTTCGCCCTCGAGGCTGCAGCAGCGTGCGGGTTTCTGGTCTGTACCGATCATCGCCACGCGGGTGGGGTTGATCTGTACCACCAGGTCATCGGGTACCGTACCGCCGGAGGAAGCGCACTCACCCCAGAAGAAAGACACACGAAAGTATGAACAGCAGGCACCGCAATTCAGACACGGACTGGCTTCGGACATGGGCGTCATCGATAAGAAAAGTAGAAGTAGGGTGTTTCGGAAGGCTCGCCATTCTATCCGGGCCGTAGCCGTTGGGAAGAGGGGGGCGCACTTATATTTTGTGTAGGCAAAGTCCCATTGCGACGGGCGAAATCATGCCCTATCAGCTTTACGAATCATTACAGACAACCACCGCCAGCCTGACTATGTTGCAGGTACCTGAGCAGGATGCACCGGACATCGCAGCTCTTATAACAATAAAAGAGACGGACCCATGCAGAACTCGACCCAAGCGGCGAATGCCTGGCGCATTCTGTTCCTGCTGTTCCTGGCCAACCTGTTCAATTTCTTCGACCGTACCATTCCCGCGATCATCATCGAGCCGATCCGCATGGAGTGGCATCTGAGCGACTTCCAGCTCGGTATCATCGGCACGGCCTTCACTATCGTCTATGCGATTGCCGGCTTGCCGTTGGGGCGCATGGCCGATACCGGTTCACGCAGCAAACTGATGGGCTGGGGCCTGTTTGCCTGGAGCGGGCTCACCGCCATCAATGGCATGGTTGGCAGTTTCTGGACCTTCCTGCTGGTACGCATGGGGATCGGCATCGGCGAAGCCAGCTACGCACCGGCGGCCAACTCGCTGATTGGCGATCTGTTTCCAGCGCACCGCCGGGCACGGGCCATGGGCATTTTCATGCTGGGCCTGCCATTGGGCCTGGTGCTCGCGTTTTTCACCATTGGCGCGATGGTCAAGGCTTTTGACAGCTGGCGCGCACCGTTCTTCATAGCCGCCGTGCCGGGGCTGATCCTGGCGATATTCATGTTCTATATCAAGGAACCTGAACGCGGCGCGGCGGAAACCGTAAAGGTCTCCCAGGAGCGCGTCGACCGCCCGATCCGTCGCGTGCTGGCGGTGCCGACTTTCCTGTGGCTGGTGCTGGCCGGGCTGTGTTTCAACTTCGCCACCTATGCGTGCAACTCGTTCCTGGTGCCCATGCTGCAGCGCTACTTCCTCATGCCATTGCAGGAGGCGGCCGTGGCTACCGGGGTGATCGTCGGCCTGACCGGCCTGGTGGGCTTGACCTTGGGCGGCTGGATTGCCGACAAGATCCATCAGCGGGTCGCCAATGGTCGTCTGTTGTTTGCCGCGTGCAGCCTGATCATTTCCACGGTGACCACCGCCTGGGCCTTGCATGCCGGGCGAATCGAGATCGGTGTGTTTATAGCCCTGTTCAGTGTCGGCTGGCTGTTCGCCTATAACTTCTACACCTGCGTGTACACCGCGATCCAGGATGTGGTCGAACCGCGCCTGCGGGCGACGGCGATGGCGCTGTTCTTTGCCGGCTTGTACCTGCTGGGAGGGGGCATGGGGCCTATCGTGGTGGGTGGCCTGTCGGACCATTTCGCCCATTCGGCCATGTACGCGGCGGGAGCTGAGCAAATGACCGAAGCTTATAAAGCGGTGGGGTTGCATGACGCCATGTACCTGATCCCGGTGGCGCTGTTCTTGACCATGCTGTTTCTGTTCCAGGCGTCACGCAGTTTTGTGCGGGATGCCAAGCGGATGAAGGAAGGCTTGAGTGCGGTGGAGGTGCCGGCTTCGGCGGCGACTGTCTAATACTGCGCTGCCACGTTGAAACAGGGCGCTGGCTCCCGATGAGGCGCACAAGATGAATGAAAAAAGGCCCGCATTGCGCGGGCCTTGTTTTTTGCTTCAAACCGCGATTAGCCGGCAACCAGGACGCGGATCGCTTCCAGCCGCAGTGCCGCCTTGTCGAGCATGGCCAGGCCTTGTTCGCGTTGGTTGCGCAGGGCAACCAGTTCGCTGTCACGCACCGTCGGGTTGACGGCTTGCAACGCGGTCAGGCGTGCCAGTTCTTCTTCGGTATCCGCCGCCAGGCGACGCTTGGCCTCGGCCACGCGTTCGGCGTGTTGCGGGGTGATCTTCTCTTCACCTGCGTTGATGCGTGGCGTCAACTGGTCGCGCTGGGCCTGGATGAACTTGTTGGCGCTGGCCCGCGGCACGCTTTCCAACTGGTCGTTGAGGGTCACGAAGGACACCCGGCTCGACAGGTCGTTGCCATTGGCGTCCAGCAGGCAGCGCAGGGCGGCCGGCGGCAGGTAACGGCCCAGTTGCAGCGCACGTGGCGCAACCACTTCGCTGACATAGAGCAGTTCCAGCAATACGGTGCCGGGCTTGAGCGCCTTGTTCTTGATCAGCGCCACGGCGGTGTTGCCCATGGAACCGGACAGCACCAGGTCCATGCCGCCTTGCACCATCGGGTGCTCCCAGGTGATGAACTGCATATCTTCGCGCGACAGCGCCTGGTTACGGTCGTAGGTGATGGTCACGCCTTCGTCGTCGCCCAGGGGGAAGCTGGCGTCGAGCATTTTTTCGCTCGGCTTGAGGATCAGCGCGTTTTCCGAATGGTCTTCGCTGTCGATGCCGAACGCGTCGAACAGCGTTTCCATGTAGATCGGCAGGGCGAACTGGTCGTCTTGCTCAAGGATAGCCTCCACCAGCGCCTCGCCTTCACCCGCGCCACCGGAGTTGAGCTCCAGCAGACGGTCGCGACCGGTGTGCAACTCTTCTTCCAGGCGCTCGCGCTCGGCGCGGGCCTCGTCGATCAGCGCTTGCCACTCGCCGTCATCGGCGTTTTCCAGCAGCGGCAGCAGGCGCGGGCCGAACTGATGCTGCAAGGCGTTGCCGGTCGGGCAGGTGTTGAGGAACGCGTTCAGCGCTTCGTGGTACCACTGGAACAGGCGCTCTTGCGGGCTGGTTTCCAGGTACGGCACGTGCAGTTCGATCACGTGTTTCTGGCCGATCCGGTCCAGACGGCCGATCCGCTGTTCCAGCAGGTCGGGGTGGGACGGCAGGTCGAACAGCACCAGGTGGTGGGAGAACTGGAAGTTGCGGCCTTCACTGCCGATTTCCGAGCAGATCAGCACCTGGGCGCCGAACTCTTCATCGGCGAAGTAAGCGGCGGCGCGGTCACGTTCGAGGATGTTCATGCCCTCGTGGAATACCGTGGCCGGTATACCGGAACGCACGCGCAGGGCGTCTTCCAGGTCCATGGCGGTTTCGGCGTGGGCGCAGATCACCAGGACCTTGGTGCGCTTGAGCATTTTCAGCTGGTCGATCAGCCACTCGACCCGTGGGTCGAAGCGCCACCAGCGATTGTCTTCCTCGATGTCCGGCTGCGACTGGAAGCTGACTTCCGGGTACAGCTCGGCGTGTTCGCCCAGCGGCAGCTCCAGGTACTCGTCCGGGTTCGGCAGCGGGTAGGCGTGCAACTTGCGCTCGGGGAAGCCTTGTACGGCGGCGCGGGTGTTGCGAAACAGCACGCGGCCGGTGCCGTGGCGGTCGAGCAGCTCACGCACCAGGCGCGCACTGGCTTCGGTGTCGCCATCGTTGACGGCGGTGAGCAGGGCTTCGCCTTCGTTGCCGAGGAAACCCTGGATGGTCTTGTGCGCGGCAGGGGAAAGGCGGCCCTTGTCCAGCAGCTCCTGCACGGCTTCGGCTACCGGGCGATAGTTGTCGCTTTCTGCGCGGAAGGCTTGCAAGTCGTGGAAGCGGTTCGGGTCCAGCAGGCGCAGGCGTGCGAAATGGCTGTCCTGGCCCAGTTGTTCCGGGGTGGCGGTGAGCAGCAGCACGCCGGGGATAACCTCGGCCAACTGTTCGACCAGCGCGTACTCCGGGCTGACCTTGTCTTCATGCCACACCAGGTGGTGGGCTTCGTCGACCACCAGCAGGTCCCAGCCGGCGGCGAACAGCGCGTCCTGGGCCTTTTCGTCGTCCACCAGCCATTCCAGTGCGACCAGCGCAAGCTGGGTGTCTTCGAACGGGTTGGCGGCATCGCTTTCGATAAAGCGTTCTTCGTCGAACAACGCCACTTGCAGGTTGAAGCGGCGGCGCATCTCTACCAGCCACTGGTGCTGCAGGTTTTCCGGCACCAGGATCAGCACACGGTTGGCGCGGCCCGACAACAGCTGGCGATGGATCACCAGGCCGGCTTCGATGGTCTTGCCCAGGCCCACTTCATCCGCGAGCAATACCCGTGGCGCGATACGGTCAGCGACTTCACGGGCGATATGCAGTTGGTGAGCAATAGGTTGCGCACGCACGCCACCCAGGCCCCACAGCGATGACTGCAATTGACGGCTGGTGTGTTCCAGGGTGTGGTAACGCAGCGAGAACCAGGCCAACGGGTCGATCTGCCCGGCGAACAGACGGTCGCTGGCCAGGCGGAACTGGATAAAGTTGGAGAGTTGGGTTTCCGGCAGGGTGACCTGCTCGTTCTGCCCGTTGAGGCCGTGGTACACCAACAGGCCGTCGGCATCGTCGACTTCCTGCACGGTCATTTTCCAGCCTTCGAAATGGGTGATGGTGTCACCCGGCGAGAACCTCACGC
This sequence comes from Pseudomonas sp. R19M, assembly GCF_050312585.1. Classification (NCBI taxonomy): domain Bacteria; kingdom Pseudomonadati; phylum Pseudomonadota; class Gammaproteobacteria; order Pseudomonadales; family Pseudomonadaceae; genus Pseudomonas; species Pseudomonas sp. R19M. Next base: position 96,247 of record NZ_JBNPJV010000016.1, on the reverse strand, counting down.
GAGTGAGGGGCGCATTCCGTAGCGCATACTGACGAGTGTCGCCAGTGGCCGGATAGAGCACGGTCAACAAGCGCCCGTCCTGTGCCAGAACGGTGCCTAACCCCAGCTCTGCTTCGCTGTCACTAATCCAGCGTTGCCCCGGTTGATACTGCTGCGCCATGCTGCCTGACTCCCGCCGTGAAAAAGCCGACTATCTTAACGGAACACGGCCCTCAGCCAAAGGATTCTGACAAAAACTACTCTGTTTGAGCGGCGCTTCAACAGTTGAATCGACAGATGGCGGGCACTCACGAGTGTCGACTGGGTCACAGCTTGGCGACTGGCCGTTCAAGTCGCCCGGCGGTCCGCCGACAGCCTGTTGATCAGGAGAATAAAGCCTATGTTGCCACCCATGCTGCCCGTCAGCGTTGTGCCGGTCACGTCGCAGCTCGACCCGGCGCGCCAGAAGCCGGATATCCCGCCGGTGGTGCCCGTACAAGCAGGCTCCAACGAGAGCACGATCGACCTGAAAAAGGGTGATGCGGAGCAATCGGGCTTTCTGCTGCGCGAAGAACAGCGCCGCCAGCAAGAGCAACAAAAACGTCGGCGCGAAGCCGACGAGGATCCTGAACAACACTTGGCGATTCCAGGTGATGTGCTCAATGCCGACAACACGGTGCCGGTCGTCCCGTTGATCGAAGATGCGCCGCGCCAGGGGTTGTGGGTGGACGTCGAGGTCTAATCGCTCAAGGCCCGCAGTGCCGCTATCAGCAACTCGATGTCGTGATTGTTGTTGAGCGGGCTGACCGAGATTCGCGCAATGCTGTTCAAGCCGCGAGCCTGCATGTCCAAGGGCGTATAGGCCACGCCGTTGGCGCCGATATTGATGCGTTTGAGTCCCAGGCATTGCTTGAGCTTGAAGGCGTCCCAGCCGGCGAGGTTGAAGGCGATCAGACCTGAGTGGGTGGTGCCTGAGTCGTGCAGGGAAAGGCCGGGGATCTCACGCAACTCTTCACGAATTCGCTTGCTGAGCTGTAAGACTCTTTCCCAGGTTCGCTCCACGCCGAGTCGGTTGACCTCTTGCAGCGCATTGCCCAACCCTGCCAACAAGGCATAGGACGCCTCACTGGTTTCAAAGCGTCGGGCGTCGTTGCGCAAGTCGAAGCCTTTGGTGGTCCAGGGGGCTGAAAACACGTCGCGTTGAGCCGGGTTCAAACGTTGAAGGAAGTCGGGTCGAATATAGAGCAGCGCCGTGCCGCGTGGCCCGCGCAGGTGTTTGCGGCCCGCCGATTTGAGCACGTCGCAGTGCAGCGCCTGTACGTCCACCGGTAGCTGGCCGACTGCCTGGCCCGCGTCGATGAAGTATGGGATGCCATGGCGCCTGGCCACAGCGCCTATCGCCTCGGCCGGGTTGATAAGACCGCCATTGGCGGGAAGCCAGGTCAGGTCGATCAACTTCACGTTTGCATCGATCATCGACTCCAGGGCGATTGGGCAGACTGCGCCGCTTTCATCACAGGGGATAACCTCCACCCGCGCACCCGCTTGCACGGCCAGGTCCATGCTGGCGAGGTTGCCCCCCCATTCCTGCCGGCCGACCAGAATGCGATCGCCAGGCTGCCAAGCGCCCAAGGCTTGAAACGCCATGCTCCATGCGGTCGAGCCGCTGCTGGCAAACGCTATTGAAGAGGCCGGTGCATTCAGCAATTGCCCGGCCGCTTGGCGAGCTTTTTCCACCAACAGCGTGCCATGCTCGCCGGCTTCCATGGGGCCGTCGCGGGCTTCGCGTTGCAACTGGTCGATGATCGCGTCGAGGGTCGCCTGGCTCGGCAAGGAGGCACCGGCATGATTGAAATGCACGATGCCCGACCGGCAGCCCGGTGTTTCGTCCCGCAGGTGTTGGACTTCGAGCGGGCTCATGGTTGCAACTCGAAAAGCGCATCCACCTCCACGGCGACGCCGGCCGGCAAGCTCGATACGCCCACGGCGGTGCGCACGTGCCGGCCCTTGTCGCCGAGGGCGTTGACCAACAGGTTCGAGGCGCCATTGGCGACCGCGCTCTGCTGCTGGAAGTCGCCGCTGCTGGCGATAAAGACCCCGACGCGCAGGGTGCGTGCCAGGCGCGACAGATCATCGTCGAGGGCACGGCTCAGTTGTGCGAGCAGCCCCAAGGCCGCCAACTGCGCCGCCTGGGTGCCTTCTTCGGCGCTGAGGGATTCGCCGAGGCGGCCGAGGTAGGCGGGGTTGCCCTCGAGCATTGGAATCTGCCCGGAGATCCACAGTTGGTTGCCGCTGATAACGTAGCTGAGGTAGTTGGCCGCTGGTTGGCTGGCCGCCGGTAGCGTCAGGCCAAGGGCATGCACGTGTTGGCGGATCGAGTCGCTCATGGTGAATCCTCCTGGTTCAAGAGGCTTCAGCATGTCGGGCGTGGCAGTGGGCGACAAACGCGTAGATCTCACTCGACGTATCGAAAAAGCTTATGCGTGGCGGCAGGCTTCCTGCAACCATTGGCTGAAGCACTTGACCGCTTCGTGGGTGGAGCCGTGGGGGGTGATCAGCCAGTAGCCTATTTCGCTGCGATAGGGCGGCCAGTCGAAGGCTTCGACCAGGCTACCGTCCTGGAGCCTTCGCTCGATCAAGCGGTGGCGGCCCATGGCGATGCCCTGGCCGGCCACGGCGGCTTCGACCACGATGTTGTAGTCATGCAGCACGACACGCGGGTGATCGGCCAGGTCCAATTGATAGTGCGCGGACCAATCCGTCCATTCGAACGGTCGATGGGAGGTGGCCATCAACAGCGGTGCTTTATGCAGTTGGCTGGCCTTGAACGCGGGGCTGCACACGGGTGAGATCGCCTCATCCATCAGGCGCACGGCCTGCACATCGGACCAGTCGCCCTTGCCATAGCGGATGGCCAGGTCGACCTCGGCGGCGGCGACGTTGGCCAGTTGAATCGACGGCAGCAATTCCACCTGAATGTGCGGGTAGCGGTTGAGAAAGTCGGCCAGCCGTGGGGCCAGCCACAGGGTGGCGAAAGAAGCCAGCAGGCCGATGCGTAGCACGGTGTGGCGCGGGGCGACCCGTTGTACGCGGGTCGCCGCAGCGATGGCATCCAGGGCAGGGCGTATTTCGTTGTAGTAATGCTCGCCATCGGTAGTCAGGTCGATCGCACGGGTACGACGGATAAACAGAGGTTTGCCCAGATGCTGTTCAAGTTTTTGTACCTGATGACTCAGGGCACTCTGGGTCACCGACAACTCGTTGGCCGCCTTGATAAAGCTCAAGTGCCGCGCCACCGCCTCGAACGCGCGCAGGGCCAGCAATGGCGGGAGATCCTTGTGCAGTGCCACTTGAATACGTCTCCTGGGGCAGGGGGAAATGCCGATTTTGGGCGATGACCTGCCATTTGTCGCTCGTTGATTTGCCGTGGCGCGAGGGAGGCCGCATTATTGAGCGATTCCCGCCACGACGTAAGCCAAGCCATGAGTGAAGACCCCAAGCTGATCGACCTGAATGCCGAACGTGCCAAACGTATCCATGACCTGAATGATAAGCGCCTCAATGAAGTGCGTCAGGCATTCGAACAGGCAATGCCGTTGCTTGGGAAAAAGCCGAAAGTTAAGAAAAAACCGAAGAATAATCCGAAAAAGCGTTGAAACTGCCGGCATCCATTGATGCAGGTCAGTTATTGCCCTTCTTTACGCCCAGTTGCGTGGGACATTGATCCCCGTCAATTTTCCATTGCGCCTTCTCCTTTAACTTAGCCCTATCGCAACAGGGCACGAGCAGGAGGCCGGTCATGTTTTTCGATAATGTGGTGTTCGCCGGAGTGCTGACTGTAAGCCTCATGGTGTTGTTCTTTGTAGGGTTTGGGATTTTTATCTGGAAAGACGCTAACAAGCGTAAAGAACCGTAAGTCTTTCTGGATTACATGGGCACGCAAGGCATTTTGGGCGACTTCGGTCGCCCTTTTTTTTGCGTGTTGGTTTGTGTACATATTCACTTGGTAAAGAGATATGTCGCCAATCGAACGCGCATAAAAAAAGGCGCGATCCTCAGCGAGGTCGCACCTTCTTTTTCACCGCTGGGTTATCAGCTGCCCAGCGCCTTGGACGCCAGCCAGAACAACCCGGCCGACAAGGCCACGGTCGCCGGCAGGGTCAACACCCATGCCATCAGAATCGTTTTCACCGTGCCACCTTGCAGCCCACTCTTGTTGGCCACCATGGTCCCGGCTACGCCCGACGACAATACGTGGGTCGTCGAAACCGGCAGGCTGAAGATGTTGGCCAGGCCGATCATGCTCGCCGTGGTGATTTGCGCCGACATGCCCTGGGCATAGGTCATGCCCTGTTTGCCGATCTTCTCGCCGATGGTCAACACCACGCGCTTCCAACCGACCATGGTGCCCAGGCCCAAGGCCAGTGCAACGGCCAGGATCACCCAGAACGGGGCATATTCGGTGGTGGCGGTCAGGTCTTTGCGCAGTTTGTCCAAGTCGGACTTCTCACGCGCATCCAGGCCCGGCAGCTTGCCGACTTTTTTCGCGGTATCGTCCAGGCACAGCAGGTAACGGCGTACTTCGATACGGTGCTCGGCGGTCAGCGAGTGGTAGTCGGAGACGCCTTTGAGGGTTTCCATCAGGGCGTTGATGGTCGGCTCGGTCTGTTGCGGATTGCATTGGAACTTGCCCGGCAGATCATCCTTCACGCCTTTGCCCAGTGCGAGGAACTCGCCGAGCGTGGCGTTGTTGCGCTGGTAGAACTGGCTCAGATGCACGGTCGCGTCGCGAGTGCGTTCGATCTGGTAAGTGGTGCTGCCCAGGTCGAGTACGAACTGGGCCGGCACGATACCGATCAGCACCAGCATGATCAGGCCGATACCTTTCTGACCGTCGTTGGAGCCGTGCACGAAGCTTACGGCCATGGCCGAAATCACCAGGACCAGGCGGTTCCAGAACGGCGGATGCTTCTTGTCATCGAGTTTGCGGCGCTGGTCCGGGGTCTTGTGCATCTTCGACAGCGGGCGCCACCATTTCAGGCCGATCAGCACCAAGGCTGCGACCAGGAAACCGGCCATCGGCGAGAACACCAGCGAGGCACCGATATCCACTGCCTTCTGCCAGTTCACACCGTCAGCCAGGGGGATGTCGTTGATCAGGGCATTGGCCAGACCGACGCCGAGGATCGAGCCGATCAGGGTGTGGGAGCTGGAGGCGGGGATACCGAAGTACCAGGTGCCCAGGTTCCAGGTGATTGCCGCGGCCAATAGCGAGAAGACCATTGCCAAACCATGGCCGGTATTCACATTGATCAGCAATTCCACCGGCAGCAAATGCACGATGGCGTAGGCGACGCCGACACCGCCGAGCAACACGCCGAGGAAATTGAATACCCCGGAGAAGAACACGGCCAGGTGTGGCGGCATGGCTTTGGTATAGATGACTGTGGCCACCGCGTTAGCGGTGTCATGAAAGCCATTGATGAACTCGAAGGCGAGGACAAAGGCCAGGGCGAGCAACAGGCTCACTAGAACCCAAGCATCCAGTCCGCTGAATAAATCGATCATGAAGGTTTTCTGACCCGGTCGTAAGGGGGCGCGATTATGCCAGAAAACCTCAGTAATCGATGCATTAGCTGCTCATCGGTAACAATCTTCTCTGAAAAAAAACGCGGGCAGGGCGCTCATCCCAGGGTTTTCGGGGGCTTGGCAAGTCTTTGATTTATAAAGTTCGGGGCGATCGAGGCGGGTTTTTACCGGCAAACATCCTGTTTGAAACATTTGTATGAAATTTCGTTGGCAGCAGCAGGAAGCTGACCGTTTGGAACAGGGAGGTGCTCTCCGCCGTTGGTGGACCGGCGGAGACAGCAAAAACCGCAATGCTCATGTCGAAGTGCTTATGGCTCTTCGGCTTTGAGCTCCTGTTCGATCTTTTGAATTTCCTGGGCGAATGCCTGGTCCAGCAGGCTGGCTCGTTTGCGCCATGGCTTGCGTTCCGGCTCAGGTTGGGCGGCGTAGGTGGTGACTTCCCCGCCGTAAACGTCCTTGTAACGTTGTTCCTGGCGCTCAAGTTCCGCGCGCAGTTCGTCTTTCGTCACAGTGTTACCTAATTGAGTTGAGTGTATGTGTTGTGCAACGCGGTGCGTGAGAGTCGTCCCGGGGCTATGCCAAGTATGAACAGTGCAACCGTTCAAGTTTGAAGCAAAGGCCAGGGAACGTTATCTCTAAACCGACTATTTGTTTTTATTACCGGCGCGGCCTACAACCCGCTGCGCCTGATGAGCTCCAATCCCGACAGCGTTACCGGGCTGACCTCTGTACACGCTGCATTATAGCGGCGCACACGAATAACACTATCATCATGAAGTTAAAAAAACTCAACGCCGTGTGAGGGGGTTGTTACAAGTTTGCGTCTCAATTTTCGATATACCGCGTCATAAAGTCTGCCCTCATCTCAATATCGGCGCAGTACGCTTCTTTCATGTTCATCGCTCAGTGTTAAGACTTGATGTACCCGGCAAATTGCGATAATCGGATGGTTGTCCGATAATCGCCCAATGTTGCCTTGGCGACCTTGTGCATCGGTCTGTGCGACTGGTAATAGCTAATCGCTGCCAACCCTCCCGGCGATTGAAAATAAGATAAAGGGCCCCGAAATGAACGATCAATTGCGCAATTCCTTCGCATCCGTCGCGCCGCCGATCGTGGCTTCACCGGCCAAGCGTATCCAGGCGTTTACGGGGGATCCGGATTTCATGACATCCCTGGCCCGAGGCTTGGCCGTGGTGCAGGCGTTCCAGGAGCGCAAGCGCCACCTGACGATCGCCCAGATCAGTCACCGTACCGAAATCCCCCGCGCCGCCGTGCGCCGTTGCCTGCATACCTTGATCAAACTCGGCTACGCCACCACGGATGGGCGTACCTATTCGCTGCTGCCCAAAGTCTTGACCCTGGGCCATGCCTATTTGTCCTCCACGCCTCTGGCGGTGTCGGCCCAGCCCTATCTGGACCGTATGAGCGAGCAGCTCCACGAAGCGTGCAACATGGCGACGCTGGAGGGCGACGACATTCTTTATATCGCCCGTTCGGCCACCACCCAGCGCCTGATTTCCGTGGACCTGTCGGTGGGGGGGCGCCTGCCGGCGTATTGCACTTCCATGGGCCGCATTCTGCTGGCGGCGCTGGATGATTCCTCGCTCAAGGACTACCTCGACCACGCCGACCTGCAAACCAAGACCAGCCGCACCCTGACCACGCCGCAGGCCTTGCTCGAATGCCTGCAACAAGTGCGTCAGCAGGGCTGGTGCATCGTCGATCAGGAGCTGGAACAGGGGCTGCGTTCGATTGCCGTGCCGGTGTATGACGCCTCGGGTCAGGTGCTGGCCGCGCTGAATGTGAGCACCCACGCCGGGCGGGTCAGCCGCAACGAGTTGGAGCAGCGCTTCTTGCCGAGCATGCTCAGCGCCAGCCGCGAGCTGAGCACGCAACTGTTTGCCTAAGTGTTCGGTGACCGCACAGATCCCGGCCTGATCAATTGACGGTGTTTCCCCTGGCTTATTAATGTGCGGCAGCGCTATCGCTGCCCCCAATAATAATCACGGCCTCAGGTCGTCGGCCCGCCCATCGGTGTGGAAATAACAATAATGAATCAGCCTTCTGTCGGCACCAACCTGGACGTACAGTCCTTTATCAATGCCCAGCCATTGTCTCGCTATCAGTGGCGCGTGGTGATCCTGTGTTTTCTGATTGTCTTCCTCGACGGCCTCGACACCGCCGCCATGGGCTTTATCGCGCCTGCGCTGTCCCAGGACTGGGGCATCGACCGCGCCAGCCTTGGCCCGGTGATGAGTGCCGCGTTGATCGGCATGGTCTTCGGCGCGCTGGGCTCCGGTCCGTTGGCCGACCGCTTCGGGCGCAAAGTGGTGCTGGTGGGCGCGGTGCTGGTGTTTGGCGCGTTCAGCCTGGCCTCGGCCTACAGCACCAGCGTCGATCAGTTGCTGGTGTTGCGCTTCCTCACCGGGCTGGGCCTGGGGGCGGGCATGCCGAATGCCACCACGCTGCTGTCCGAATACACCCCGGAGCGTCACAAATCGTTGCTGGTCACCAGTATGTTCTGTGGCTTCAACCTGGGCATGGCCGGGGGCGGGTTTATTTCGGCCAAGCTGATTCCGGCCTTCGGCTGGCATAGCCTGCTGCTGATTGGTGGCATCCTGCCGTTGATCCTGGCGCTGGTGCTATGGGTATGGCTGCCGGAATCGGCGCGCTATCTGGTGGTGCGCAATCGCGGTAGCGACAAGGTGCGCAAAACCTTGTCACCGATTGCGCCCGACCTGGTCGCCCAGGCCACCAGCTTCAGTGTGCCCGAGCAGAAAACCGTCAAGGCGCGCAACGTGTTCGCGGTGATTTTCTCCGGCACCTACAGCGCCGGCACGTTGCTGCTGTGGCTGACTTACTTCATGGGGCTGGTGATTGTTTACCTGCTGACCAGTTGGCTGCCGACCCTGATGCGTGACAGCGGCGCCAGCATGGAGCAAGCCGCGTTTATCGGCGCGTTGTTCCAGTTTGGCGGCGTACTGAGCGCGGTCGGTGTGGGCTGGGCGATGGACCGGTTCAATCCGCACAAGGTCATCGGTACGTTCTATCTGTTGGCCGGGGTGTTTGCCTACGCAGTGGGGCAGAGTCTGGGCAATATCACCCTGCTGGCGACCTTGGTGCTGATCGCCGGGATGTGCGTCAACGGCGCGCAATCGGCGATGCCGTCACTGGCCGCACGTTTCTACCCGACCCAGGGCCGCGCCACCGGCGTGTCGTGGATGCTCGGCATCGGCCGCTTCGGCGCCATCCTTGGCGCATGGATGGGCGCCACCTTGCTCGGCCTGGGCTGGAACTTCGAGCAGGTACTGACCGCCCTGGTGATTCCGGCGGCGTTGGCCACCACGGCCGTCGTGATCAAAGGCATGGTCAGCCACGCCGACGCGACATGAGCCCCTCTCACTTTGCCTACGTTTGGCAAACGATTAGCTAGACAACAATCGGTTCGATAATCGAACGCTGAGTCGATTATCGGATTGTTTGGCCGATTTTCCCGGCTTAATCTTCAAGCACTTCGGCGCCACCTCAGCGCCTTTTTCGATCCATATCGGGAGCCCCAACCCCATGGCTGAAATTCTCGCGCTGCGTGACGCGGTGAAGCAATTTGTGAACGACGGCGATACCGTCGCTCTGGAAGGCTTCACCCATCTGATCCCTACGGCAGCGGGTCATGAAATCATTCGTCAGGGCAAGAAAGACCTGACGCTGGTGCGTATGACGCCTGACCTGATCTACGACCAGTTGATCGGTGCCGGTTGCGCCCGCAAGCTGATTTTCTCCTGGGGCGGCAACCCAGGCGTGGGCTCCCTGCACCGGCTGCGCGACGCGGTCGAGAAGCAATGGCCGCAACCGTTGGAAATTGAAGAGCACAGTCACGCCGACCTGGCCAATGCCTACGTCGCCGGCGCATCCGGCCTGCCGTTCGCGGTGCTGCGCGCCTACGCAGGTTCCGACCTGCCCAAGGTCAACCCGCTGATCAAGTCCGTGACTTGCCCGTTCACCGGTGAAGTGCTGGCGGCGGTGCCGTCGGTACGTCCGGACGTCGCCGTGATCCACGCGCAAAAGGCCGACCGCAAGGGCAACGTGCTGCTGTGGGGGATTTTGGGGGTGCAGAAGGAAGCGGCACTGGCCGCCAAGCGTTGCATCGTCACCGTCGAAGAAATCGTCGATGACCTGAATGCGCCGATGAACAGCTGCGTCCTGCCGACCTGGGCCCTGACTGCGGTGTGCCATGTGCCCGGTGGTGCGCACCCGTCCTACGCTCACGGCTACAACGAGCGTGATAACCGCTTCTACCAAGCGTGGGACCCAATCGCCCGTGACCGTGGGACCTTTACCGCATGGATTGATGAATACATCCGCGGTACCGCCGACTTCACTGAATTCCAGGCCAAGCTGGCCACCGCGCAGGAGGCCAAGTAATGGCTTACTCGACCAATGAAATGATGACCGTCGCCGCTGCGCGCCGCCTCAAGAACGGCTCCGTATGCTTTGTTGGCATCGGCCTGCCGTCCAAGGCCGCCAACCTGGCGCGACTAACCTCGTCGCCGGATGTGGTGCTGATCTACGAATCCGGCCCGATTGGCGCCAAGCCATCGGTATTGCCGCTGTCCATCGGTGACGGCGAGCTGGCGGAAACCGCTGACACCGTGGTCCCGACCGGTGAGATCTTCCGTTACTGGCTGCAAGGCGGGCGCATTGACGTCGGCTTTCTCGGCGCCGCCCAGGTTGACCGCTTCGGCAACATCAACACGACCGTGGTCGGTGACTACCACCAGCCTAAAGTGCGCCTGCCAGGTGCCGGCGGTGCGCCGGAGATCGCCGGTTCCGCCAAGAGCGTGTTGATCATCCTCAAGCAGTCGGCGCGTTCGTTTGTCGACAAGTTGGACTTCATTACTTCGGTCGGTCATGGCGAAGGCGGCGACTCGCGTAAACGCCTGGGCCTGCCGGGCGCGGGGCCGGTAGGCATTATTACTGACCTGTGCATCATGGAGCCGGAAGAGGGCACCCATGAGTTCGTGGTCACCGCGCTGCACCCTGGGGTCACCCGTGAGCAAGTCATCGCCGCAACCGGTTGGCCTGTTCGTTTCGCCGAGCAGGTCGACACCACGGCCGAACCGACCGATCTGGAGCTGACCGCTCTGCGTGACCTTGAAGCCCGCACTGCCGCCGCCCATGGCCAAGCCCCCGGAGAAGCCTGATGCGCGATGTGTTTATCTGTGACGCTATTCGTACGCCCATTGGCCGTTTTGGCGGCGGCCTGTCTACCGTACGCGCCGATGACTTGGCGGCGCTGCCGATCAAGGCCTTGATCGAGCGCAACCCATCGGTGGACTGGAACGCTGTGGATGAAGTGTTCCTCGGCTGCGCCAACCAGGCCGGTGAAGACAACCGCAACGTCGCCCGTATGGCGCTGTTGCTCGCGGGCCTGCCTGCAAGCGTTCCTGGTGTGACCCTCAATCGCCTGTGCGCCTCGGGCATGGATGCAATCGGCACCGCTTTCCGCGCCATCGCCAGTGGCGAAATGGAGTTGGCGATCGCCGGTGGCGTTGAGTCGATGTCCCGTGCACCGTTCGTGATGGGGAAGGCTGATGCGGCGTTTTCGCGCAACATGAAACTGGAAGACACCACCATCGGCTGGCGCTTTATCAACCCGTTGATGAAAGCGCAGTACGGTGTGGATGCCATGCCGCAGACCGCCGATAACGTTGCCGACGACTACCAGGTGTCCCGCGCCGACCAGGATGCCTTCGCCCTGCGCAGCCAGCAACGGACTGCTGCCGCACAAGCCGCCGGGTTCTTCGCCGAGGAAATCGTGCCGGTACGCGTTGCCCATAAGAAAGGCGAGACCGTCGTCGAGCAAGATGAACATCCACGGGCTGACACCACCCTGGAAGCCCTGAGCAAACTCAAGCCGGTCAACGGCCCCGACAAGACTGTCACCGCCGGCAATGCCTCGGGTGTGAACGATGGTGCGGCAGCGCTGATCCTCGCCTCCGCCGAAGCCGTGAAGAAACACGGCCTGACCGCCCGTGCACGGGTACTGGGCATGGCCAGCGCCGGTGTCGCACCGCGTGTGATGGGGATCGGACCGGTGCCCGCGGTGCGCAAGCTGGTGGAGCGCCTGGGCCTGGCGGTCACCGATTTTGATGTGATCGAGCTCAATGAAGCCTTCGCCAGCCAGGGTTTGGCGGTGCTGCGCGAGTTGGGTCTGGCCGACGACGCGCCGCAGGTCAACCCGAACGGTGGCGCCATTGCCCTGGGCCACCCGCTGGGCATGAGCGGTGCGCGACTGGTGCTGACCGCACTGCATCAGCTTGAAAAGACCGGTGGGCGCAAAGGCCTGGCGACCATGTGTGTGGGCGTCGGCCAGGGCTTGGCCCTGGCGATTGAACGCATCTAAATAAGAGAGGATTGCTCCATGAGTGACAAGCCCGGATACCGGCGCCCGCAAGCGGGTACTCAACCGGATTACCTGCACCCGGCCTACCAGTCGACGAACCTGCGTTCGCCGTCCAAGCCATTGGTGTTCCTGCCCCATTCGTTGTCGGAAATTACCGGCCCGACCATCGGTGCCGAGCGGGTCAACCCGAAGGACAACGACCTCACCGCACAGCATGAAGGCGACCCCCAGGGCGAACGCATCATCATTCATGGCCGTGTGCTGGACGAAAACGGCTCGCCGGTGCCCGGTATTCTTGTGGAGATCTGGCAGGCCAACGCCGCCGGGCGCTACAACCACAAGAACGACCTGCACGACGCACCGCTGGACCCGAATTTCACCGGAACCGGCCGCACCGTCACCGACGCCGACGGCTGGTATCAGTTCCAGACCATCAAGCCCGGCGCCTACCCGTGGGGCAACCACCACAACGCGTGGCGGCCTGCGCATATCCACTTCTCGCTGTTCGGCCCGAGCGTGCTGACGCGGCTGGTCACGCAGATGTATTTCCCCGGTGATCCGTTGCTCGAATACGACCCGATCTACAACTGCGTACCGGACACCTCGGCCAAGCAGCGCCTGATCGCCCGTTTCGACCTGGAAAAAACCATTCCTTCCTATGCCCTCGGCTACCGCTGGGACATCGTCCTGCGCGGCCGCGACGCCACGCCGATGGAGAAATGAGATGACACTCAACGCGACTACGTCCCACACCGTCGGGCCGTATTACCACATTGGCCTGACCTGGCTGAACCGTGAAGACCTGACCGTGCCGGCCACCCTCGGCGAACGTGTGGCGATCAGTGGGCAGGTGGTGGATGGCAAGGGTAATGTCGTCAACGACGCCATGCTTGAAGTGTGGCAAGCCAATGCTGCCGGTAAATATGACCACCCGGAAGATGAGCAGGACAAGGCCGTCGACCCGAACTTCGAAGGTTTCGGCCGGGTGCCGGTGGATGCCGAAGGGCGTTTCCGCTTTACCACCATCAAGCCGGGTGCGGTGCCGGGGCTGAACGGCACGACCCAGGCGCCGCACCTGGTGGTCCTGGTGTTTGCCCGTGGGTTGGTGAAGCACTTGCTCACGCGGATTTATTTTGATGGCGAGGCGCTGAACGGGGACGACCCGTTGCTGGCCTGTGTGCCGGCTGAGCGTCGTAGCACCTTGATTGCCCGGCAGGATGCCGGTGGTGTCTATCAGTGGAATGTGATTTTGCAGGGCACAGACAAGGAAACGGTGTTCTTCGATTATTGAGTTGGCTTGAGGCCATTCGCGAGCAAGCCCGCTCCCACATTTTGATGTGTGAATACCTTCAAATGTGGGAGGAGGCTTGCTCCGGATGAAGCCGGTTCGGGCATTACTTCTCCAAAAGTCTGCTTGCGGAACATGGTTGTTGCAAAGTATGTCTAGGCTATAACCGTTCCCACTGAGTAAAAAAACATGACAACAACAACGAGTCACTACACCGGAGAAGAACGCAGCAAACGGATTTTTGCGATTGTCGGTGCTTCCTCCGGCAACCTTGTCGAATGGTTCGACTTCTATGTCTATGCCTTCTGCGCCATTTACTTTGCGCCGGCGTTTTTTCCGTCGGACAACCCCACGGTTCAACTGGTCAACACCGCCGGTGTGTTCGCCGCCGGGTTCCTGATGCGGCCCATTGGTGGCTGGCTGTTTGGTCGGGTAGCCGATAAGCACGGCCGTAAAAACTCGATGATGATCTCGGTGTTGATGATGTGCGCCGGCTCCTTGGTCATCGCCTTTCTGCCGACCTATAACGCCATCGGCGTCTGGGCGCCGATCCTGCTGCTGGTGGCGCGCTTGTTCCAGGGGCTGTCGGTGGGCGGCGAGTACGGCACCACCGCGACTTACATGAGTGAAGTGGCGCTCAAGGGCCAACGGGGTTTCTTTGCCTCCTTCCAGTATGTGACGCTGATCGGCGGGCAACTGCTGGCCGTGCTGGTGGTGGTGATCCTGCAACAGATCCTCACTGAAGAAGAACTGCGGGCCTGGGGCTGGCGGATTCCATTCGTGATCGGCGCCGTCGCGGCGGTGATTTCGCTGCTGCTGCGCCGCTCGTTGAAAGAAACCACCAGCAAGGAAATGCGCGAAGACAAAGACGCCGGCAGCATTGCCGCGTTGTTCCGCGACCACAAAGCCGCGTTTATCACGGTGCTGGGCTACACCGCCGGCGGCTCGCTGATTTTCTATACCTTCACCACTTACATGCAGAAGTACCTGGTGAACACCGTCGGCATGCATGCCAAGACGTCGAGCTACATCATGACCGGTGCGCTGTTTTTGTATATGTGCATGCAGCCGGTATTCGGCATGTTGGCGGACAAGATCGGCCGACGTAACTCGATGCTCTGGTTCGCCGGCCTTGGCACCCTGTTTACCGTGCCGATCCTGCTCACCTTGAAAACCGTCAGCAGCCCGTTCCTGGCATTCGTGTTGATCACCTTGGCCTTGGCGATCGTGAGTTTCTACACCTCCATCAGCGGCCTGGTCAAAGCGGAGATGTTCCCGCCCCAGGTGCGTGCCTTGGGCGTGGGCCTGGCCTACGCGGTGGCCAACGCGATCTTTGGCGGCTCTGCGGAGTTCGTCGCGCTGAGCCTCAAATCCATCGGCCTGGAAAACAGCTTCTATTGGTACGTCACGGCGATGATGGCAATCGCTTTCCTGTTCAGCTTGCGCCTGCCGAAACAGGCGGCGTATCTGCACCACGATCTCTAGGGATGAGTTATGACACTGCGCACGAGCAATCAACTGTTCGACGCTTACTTCACTGCTGACAGCATGGCCGAGGTGTTCTGCGACCAGGGACGCCTGCAGGGCATGCTGGATTTCGAAGCGGCGCTGGCCCGGGCCGAGGCCCGGGTCGGGCTGATCCCGCAGGCCGCCGTGGCGCCGATTGCTCAGGCGTGCCTGGCGTCGCTGTACGACGTCGATGCGCTCGGCGCGGCGATTGCCACGGCGGGCAATTCGGCGATTCCATTGGTCAAGGCGCTGGGCAAGTTGATTGCCGCTGAAGACGCCGGCGCCGAACGCTATGTGCACCTGGGCGCCACCAGCCAGGATGTGATGGACACCGGCCTGGTGCTGCAACTGCGGCGCGCTGTGGCGTTGATCGAAACGGACTTGGCGCAGTTGGGTGGCGTTCTGGCTGCTCAAGCGCAGCGTTATGCGAGCACCCCTCTGGCCGGGCGCACCTGGTTGCAACATGCGACGCCGGTGACGCTGGGCATGAAAATCGCCGGATGGCTGGGGGTGGTGACACGCTGCCGCCAGCGTCTTGCCGAACTCAAGCCGCGCCTGCTGGTGCTGCAGTTTGGCGGTGCTTCCGGCACGCTCGCGGCGCTGGGCGAACAGGCCATGCCGGTGGCCGAGGCGCTGGCGGACGAGTTGCAGTTGAGCTTGCCCGAGCAACCCTGGCATACCCAGCGTGATCGCTTGGTGGAGTTCGCCGCCAGCCTTGGCCTGATCGCCGGCAGCCTCGGCAAACTGGGGCGCGATGTCAGCCTGCTGATGCAGACCGAAGCGGCGGAAGTATTCGAGCCCTCGGCGCCAGGCAAGGGCGGTTCGTCGACCATGCCCCACAAGCGCAACCCTGTGGGCGCCGCCGTATTGATCAGCGCCGCCACGCGCGTGCCCGGCCTGGTCGCGACGATGTTCAGTGCCATGCCCCAGGAGCATGAGCGCAGCCTGGGTCTATGGCACGCCGAATGGGAAACCTTGCCCGAGATCTGTCGCCTGGTGTCCGGCGCCTTGAAGCAGGCGTTGCAGGTGAGCGAGGGGCTTGAGGTTGATGCGCAGCGCATGGCGCACAACCTCGACCTGACCCAAGGCCTGGTGTTGGCCGAAGCGGTCAGCATCGTGCTGGCCCAGCGTCTGGGCCGTGAGACCGCGCATCATCTGCTGGAACACTGCTGCAAACGGGCCGTCGCCGAGGGGCGCCATCTGCGCGCCGTGCTGGCGGACGAGCCGCGCATCACCGCCGAGTTGTCGGCAACTGAACTGGACCGGCTGCTTGACCCGGCCCACTACCTGGGCCAGGCGCAAACCTGGGTGACCCGCGCAGTGGCCGACCATTTTGCATTGACCGCCTGAGGAGAACGCTGTGGCTTTTGTACAACTCGCCGAGGGCGAACTGCATTACCAACTCGACGGACCGGCCGACGCGCCGGTGCTGGTGCTGTCCAACTCCCTGGGCACCGATTTGCATATGTGGGACCTGCAGATCCCGGCCTTTGCCCGGCATTTTCGCGTGTTGCGTTTCGACACCCGCGGCCACGGCCAATCCCTGGTGACGCCGGGGCCTTACAGCATCGAGCAGCTCGGCCATGATGTGATCGCGTTGCTTGATGCGCTGGATATCCAGCGTGCGCATTTCTGTGGCCTGTCCATGGGCGGGTTGATTGGCCAATGGCTGGGCATTCACGCCGGTGAACGCCTGCACCGCCTGGTGGTGTGCAACACCGCCGCCAAGATCGGCACGCCCGAGGTCTGGAACCCACGCATAGAAATGGTCCTGCGTGATGGCGCGGCGGCGATGGTGGCCTTGCGCGATGCGTCCATTGCGCGCTGGTTCACGGCGGATTTCGCCGCGGCCAACCCGCATCAGGCCAAGCTGATCACCGATATGCTCGCTGCGACTTCGCCCGAGGGTTATGCGGCGAACTGCGCGGCGGTGCGCGATGCCGATTTTCGTGAGCAACTGGCTTCGATCAATGTCCCGACCCTGGTGATTGCCGGCACTGAAGATGCCGTGACGCCACCGGCCGGCGGGCACTTTATTCAGAACCATGTGAAGGGCGCCGAGTACGCCGAGTTTTACGCGGCGCACCTGTCCAACGTTCAAGCCGGCACGGCGTTCAGCGACCGCGTCCTGGACTTTCTACTAGCCCATTAATGTAGTGAGCGGGCTTGTCCTAATGCTAGTCAGTTAAGCGATAGAACGGACGATGAATAACTTGTGGGAGGGGGCTTGCTCCCGATGAGGGTATGCCAGTCAGCAGTTTATCGACTGACCCACCGCTATCGGGAGCAAGCCCCCTCCCACAGTGACAGCGTTAAACCTTAACTGACTGGCATTAGGGCAAGCCCGCTCACTACAAGTGAGGAATTTTTTGTGGACGAGAAACAACGTTACGCCGATGGCCTGCAGGTACGCCGCGAGGTACTGGGCGATGCCCACGTCGATCGCAGCCTCAATGCCCTGACCGAGTTCAACAGCGAGTTCCAGGAGATGATCACCCGTCATGCCTGGGGCGATATCTGGACCCGGCCCGGGTTGCCACGGCACACCCGCAGCCTGATCACCATCGCCATGTTGATCGGCATGAACCGCAGCGAAGAGCTGAAACTGCACCTGCGCGCCGCCGCCAGCAACGGCGTGACCCGTGCCGAGATCAAGGAGGTGCTGATGCAGAGCGCGATCTATTGCGGCATTCCGGCGGCGAACGCGACGTTCCACTTGGCGGAGTCGGTGTGGGATGAGCTGGGGGTTGAGTCTCGGCAACTTTAGCAAGCGAGGCCTGCGGGGCTGCGTCGTGGGTTATTCGGTGTCCCTATGCATTGTACGAAGTGGTACCCCCAGTTCCTCTCGTAGGGCGTTCTCGTAGAACGGGTATGGATTTATCGTCGAGGGCGGGGTGCCTGGGTCTTTGTCGAAGTCGAATGCCGTGCCGGCGTTCGGCACGCCGATGGCTTGAAGTTCAGTAAATGCATCATGTACGGGTTCATCGTCGATAACGGCGGGTTTGCCGTCCTTGTCTACGATAGGTTGTTTGCCGGGTATGAAGGTTCCTGTCGCGCCGTTGTAGGCGTGGATCATTTCATGAAAGATGCTGATCAGCGGTGACAGGCCCTGGCGCCAGTCCAGGGAGTCTGCTGCGAAGGTGATTTCTGCCTGAGTGGCCGCTGCACCGGGCATACCCTCTTTGATAAAACCATACTTCGCATCATTTTCGTCCGTTGCTTCATCTTCTGCCGTATCACTGGATATTGGCTGGAACCGGTAGCTGTGGATGTTTCCATTTTCACCCGCCGATCGGATGACCACTGGGCTGCCGATTTTGTCCGAGAGCTTGTCCATTTCTTCAAGAACCTGTTGCCCCGCTGGCGAGGATCTCAACTCTTCCAGCTTGTCTTCCACGCGACGAATGAACTCTGGTGAACCGACTACTTTAAAGCCGCGCTTTCCGGCTTCGCTTGGGCGGACCTCATTGACCTTGGCGCCTTTATGGTTGTGAACACGATCAGTTTTTTTTGCGTAGATACGGTCCCTGGCATCAAAGGAGTGAACACTGTCCTGGCCGTTCCCGGTATAGATGGTCGTGTTTCGATAGCCGATCAATTGATCATTACCCAACCCTCCGTTCAAGATGACTTTCCCTTGGCCCCCGCACAGCTTATCGTCATCGGCATCGCCGCTCAGGTACACCTCGCGGCTTTCAGGGCCTGAACCCGCATACATTTTGTCTTGGCCCTTACCGCCTGACATCACAGCGTTACCCTTTCCTGCGACCATCAGATCGTCGCCGTCCTCGCCAAAGGCCAGGCCATTGCCGCTTCCCAGGCGTATGTAGTCGTTGCCTTTACCCGCGAAAACTCGGGTCTCGCCACCCCCTGCTACGATTCGATCATTGCCGTCACCAGTGGAGATGTTCACGGGAAGCTTGATATCCGGGTCGATGTCAACCTTGTCATCTCCACCCTGGGTTTTTATAACCAGGATCTGATCCAAATCGCCACGGCTCAAAGGCAGTTTATAAGGCTGACCGTTCACCGTTGCACTGACTTGGCCGTTGGCACCGGCATGAATCCTGACCACATCATTGCGGTCAGTGGTCGTTATGCGGACTTCGTCGGTAGTGATGAAATGATCCTCCTGTTCCAGTATCCGCTCGATCTTGACGTTGCCATCATCGATCAGCGTACGGTTGCGGGATCTGTCGATAGTTTCTTTTGGGGTAACGGGTTCTGGCGCAAGGAGAGGAGATATAACGGGGTGAGTAGCAGTGATCATGATTGATGCCTTCTCAATGACGAGGTTTTATGAAGTCGCTCGTCCTGAGTGGCGTGAGGAGGGAAATTTATCCTGCGCAGAGCGCTTTTATTTTCATCACTTATGAACTGAAAGTGTTTCAGTGAGAGTCTGCATCCCACACCCAATTCCATACCCCAGGCAGATGCACCGGCTCATTCACATCCTTGACCGTGCGTGCCAGCGCGGCGCGTTCCAGGGTGGCATGGTCGGTGTAGAAGGGTTCGGCGGCGGTTTTCATGCCGTTGATCCGCGCACTGTCCAGCAGGATCTGCAGATACTCCTGCATATGCCGTGCGGTGTAGCGGTTGATGTCGTGGAAGGTCACCACTACGGGGATCACCCCGTCCACCGTAGGCAGTTCGCCCAAGGCAATACGTTCGCGCACCACTGACAATTGCCGGTACAGGTTGGCGCGGCGACGCGGGCTGCCATTGAACCCCCAGATCTTGCCGTCGTTGGCACTCAAGTCCGTCAGCAACACCTGCAGGTGGTGGCGCTGGTAGGCCGCGAAGGTGCGTTTGTCGTAGTTCCAGAAGGGCGGGCGAACCAGCCGGGGCGGGGTTCCCGTGATGGCGGCGATATCTGCCGAACCCTGGGTGAGGGTGCTTTCCAATTCGGCATCATTGAGCCAGCGATGGTTGGTATGAAACGCGGTAGCCGTGTGGAATGCCAGGATATGCCCGGCGGCATACTCACGCTCCATGGTCTTGTGACCACGCGGGTTGCCCCCCGAGCGCGAGGCTTCGGTCTGCAGGAAGAACACCGCCTTGATGCCCGGCAACACCGGGTTTTTCGCCAGGTCCGCGATTACCGAACGGCTCGGGTTGTTATAGCCCGAGGCGCTGGGGCCGTCATCGAAGGTCAGCAGAAATCGGATCGGCGCCTGGGCCTGCAAACGCTGCGCGGTCTGCGGCGTCAGGGCAATAGGTGCACTGATGCAGCCGTTGAGGCTCAAGGCCAGGGCTAGCAGGGCAGTCGCTAAGGCGAGGGCTTTCATGGTGGACGCGGGCTCGAATAAAGGCCGCTGCTGGGTGCTTCAGCAGCGGCAGGCGCGCACGATACAGCAAGAATATACGATGCGGGAGCGCGGGCTGACCAATGAACAGCGGCAGGATCAGCCGAGGTATTGGCTGCGCAATGGCTTGCCCATTTCTTCATTCAACGCGTTTTCAGTGAAAGGTTTGGCGTTGGTGAGGGTCCCTGGTGGAGTTGGCAACCCCAGCGCTTGACGTTCGCTGTTGGGAACAGCGTAAGAGTGACCTTCAAACACCTCGACGGTCGAGCCCGCCAAGGCGGTGCCGTGACCGGCGTTATAGGCGTGGACCATTTCGTGATAGAGCCCCGTGATCGGCGAGTAAGTCACGCCCGCCAATACCTCCAGGGCGGAGCGGTTATAACTGATTTCGGCTCGATCGGCCCGAGCCCCCGGTATTCCGTCAACCCTGAAACCCCACCTGGGGTCGTCGCCGACGACCGGCGCACGTTCGTATTGCAACTCTGTCTTGAGCGCCTGGCTGCCATAGACGTAGCCGCTGCCGGTGTCGGCCAAGTCCTCCACGAGGGTCACCGGTGCACCATTACGCCGGGCTATTGCATTCATCTCGGCCAGCATCTGTTTGCCTTGGGGGGAACTGCGCAGCAAGGCCAGATCGTCTTCGACCCTTTGGATAAAGGCGGTCGAGCCCTTTATGACAAAGCCTTCCAGAGGTGTAGGGTCGATCGATACGGTGGTAACGGTCGAACCGTTGCGGTGCTTGATCGCATCGCTTGATTGAGCGTAGATCAGGTCGCCTGGGCGGTTGGCAATCACCGCGTCGCGGCCTATGCCGGTGTAGAGCGTGCTGCGGTCGTGGCCGATCAAACGATCATCACCGGCACCGCCATGAACAACGGTATGGCCGTTGCCGGCATACAGGCGATCGTTGTCATTGCCGCCATCCAGGTAGCTCGTTTTGTTTTTCGGCCCTGCACCGCCGTAGAGGCGGTCATTGCCGTTATTGCCGTAGATGACGTTATCGCCATGGCCGCCGATTATCACGTCATCGCCGTCGTTACCTTCGGCGTAGCCCAGGCCATTGCCAAGATGCAACACGTCATTGCCGTTGCCGCCGAACAGGCGGGTGTAACCGCCGCCGGCACGCACCCGATCATTACCGTTTCCGGCATCCACCGTGATGGGCTGCGTCACGTTGGCGTCGATGCGGATGTGATCGTTACCGCCGTGGGTCGAGAGGTGGAAGGTGAGTGGCTTGCCATCTGTATCGTGACTGTCAAAGCGATACAGTTGCCCGTTGACCCGAACATCCAACTGGCCGGCAAGTGTCTGGCTGATATGAACCAGGTCTGCTTTCTCACCGGTTTCGAGGATCAGGCTGTCGTTCATGCTGAGGGGAGAGTCATGCTCCCACACCGATTGCCCGCTGGCTTTCAAGTTGCCGTCGTCCAGAAACGGATGCCGATGGGCTTGAACCGGATTATCGGGCGTGAGGGCCAGGCCGGGAGGGCGGGCAGGGAGGTAGTGGCTATTGCTGAATACCGTGGGGCGCGCAGTCGTCGAACTGTTCGCCCCATCAGGGAGGTGTGGAGTGGAGCCTGCAGTACGATTTGAAACGTCCATGGGTAATGCCTATCGGGTAGCCAGGTGGAGGTCTCCAGAAGTTGGCAGGGCGTGTCAAATCGTTCCTGGGTCAATGTATCTTGGGTTTACAGCAGGCTGATCGGGTAACTGACGATCAAGCGGTTTTCATCGAACTCGTTGTTGCTGTAGTCCCTGCGCATCGTGGAATTGCGCCAGCGCACGTTGAGGTTTTTCAGGCTTCCACTCTGCACGGTGTAGCCCACTTCGCTTTCACGCCCCCACTCCTTGCCGTCGGTAATCGTGCCGGTGTGCACGTTGCTGCCGCTGATGTAGCGGTTCATCAAGGTCAGGCCCGGAATGCCGAGGGCGGCGAAATTGTAGTCGTGGCGCACTTGCCAGGATTTCTCTTGGGCGTTGTCGTAGCTGGAGTTGTAGCTGTCGTTGGCCAGGGTGCCGCCGCTGGTGCCGTTGACGCGCATCCAGGCATTGTTGCCGGTGAGTTTTTGCAGGCCGACGTAGAAAGTGTTGCCGCCGTACCGCGCGGAAAACAGGCCGGACCAGGTCTTGTTGTCCAGGCTGCCGGCGCGGGCGCTGCCATCGTCCTTGCCATAGAAAAAGCCAAGGTTGGCGCCCAGGGTCCAGTCGCCCACGGGTTGGCTGTGGATCAGGTTGACGAATTGCTGGCGGTAGATGTCCTTGAGCTGGGCGTTCCACAGGCCGACCTGGGTGCGTTTGTCATTGAACGCGTATTCCGCGCCTTGGAAGTTGAAACGGTCGGAGGTGAACGCCGCTTTGCCGGTCATGGACATGTCGCTCATGCTGCTGTCGTCACGCGGGCTGTTGGCGCGGAACTGGCCGCCATACAGCGTCAGGCCGTCGATCTCCTTGGAGGTGATCTGCCCGCCGCGCAGGGTCTGCGGCAGCGAGCGGCCGTCGTCGGCCCGCAGGATCGGCAGTACCGGCATCCATTCGCCGACCTTCACTTCGGTCTTCGAAATGCGCGTCTTGAACGCCACGCCGAGGCGTCCGAAGTTATCGGCCGGGCGGCCATCGTGATCCAGCGGCAACAGTTGGGTGCCGCCGGTGCCGCGTCCACCGTCGAGCTTCTGTGAGTACAAGCCCAGCACGTCCAGGCCGAAGCCCACGGTGCCCTGGGTAAAGCCGGACTTGGCGTCGAGGATGAAACTCTGCGTCCACTCCTGCGCGCCGCCCTGGCTTTTGGTCGGGTTGGTGTAATTGCGGTTGAAGAAGAAATTGCGCAGGTTGAGGTTGGCGCTGGCGTCTTCGAGAAAGCCGTGTTCTTCGGCGACCACGGGGAGGGCAAGGCTGGCGACAGCGGTGGCCAGCAACAGCTGGCGCGGGTGGAAAGTGCTCATGGCGTTGGACCTGTTGTTATTGGGGTTGTGCAGGTGGCGGCCATGGTGCTTGGCGCTATGGGAGCGTTGAAAGTGGGGGAGAGCGGGTTGTGTGCGATGATCGAACGGAAGCTGTTGAAGGCATGCAAAATAAAAAGCCCACCAAAAGGTGGGCTTCGTTTACGTCGCGCAGATCAGAACAGCTTCATCTTCGGCGCTTCTTCTTTCAACGGCTCGTTCTTCGCCGTCTGTTCGTTCCAGCCACCGCCAAGGGCCTTGTACAGGTTGACCTCGCTGGTCAGCTGCGCCAGGCGGTCGGTGATCAGCGATTGCTGGGCACTGAACAGTTGGCGCTGTGCGTCGAGGAACGTCAGGTTGCTGTCGACACCAATGCGGTAGCGACGCTCGGCCAGGCGGTAGTAATCCTGGTTGGCCGCGACGAAACCACGTTGGGCGTCCAGTTGCTGCTTGTAGGTCGCACGTGCGGCGAGGCCGTCGGAGACTTCCTGGAAGCCGGTCTGGATGGCTTTCTCGTAGTTGGCCACGTTGATCTCTTTCTGGATCTTCGAGTAGTCCAGGCTTGCGCGCAGGCTACCGGCGTTGAAGATCGGGATGTTGATCTGCGGGGCAAACGACCAGGTGCCCGAACCGCCTTTGAACAGGCCGCCCAGGTTAGGGCTGGCGGTACCGGCGCTGGCGGTGAGGCTGATGCTCGGGAAGAACGCTGCCCGGGCTGCGCCGATATTGGCGTTGGCGGCCTTGAGGTTGTACTCGGCCTGCACGATGTCGGGACGCCGTTGCAGCAGGTCCGACGGCAAGCCGGCCGGCACTTCGCTGAGCAGGTCATCCGACAGCGGCTTGCTGGCCAGATTGGCCGGCAGGCCGGTACCCAGCAGCAAGGTCAGGCTGTTTTCGTCCTGGGCCACCTGGCGCGTATAGCGGGCAAGCTGCACGCGCGCGTTTTCCACCGAGGTACGCGACTGGCTGAGGTCGAGGGCCGAGGCCACGCCGACTTCGTTGCTGCGCGAGGTCAACCGGTAGCTCTCCTCGAAGGCGCCCAAGGTGTCCTGGGTCAGCTTGAGCAGTTCCTTGTCAGCCTGCCAGGTCAGGTAGGCGTTGGCCACGCTGGCCACCAGGCTGATCTGGGTACTGCGCCGTGCTTCTTCAGTGGCGAAGTACTTTTGCAGGGCTTCTTCACTCAGGCTGCGTACGCGACCGAACAGGTCCAGCTCATACGAACTGATCCCGAGGCCGGCCGAGTATTGGCTGTTGATGCTCGCTTCGCCGGTCTGCGACAGGCGGGCCGGAGTGCGCGAGCGGGTGCCGCTGCCCGTGGCCGAAACGGCCGGGAACAGGTCGGCACGCTGGATCTGGTACTGCGCCGCATACGCATCGATGTTCAGGGCTGCGACGCGCAGGTCACGGTTGTTCACCAGCGCGGTCTGGATCAGCTGTTGCAGGGCAGGGTCATGGAAAAACTGCTTCCAGCCTTGCTCTGCAGCGGCCTGACCCGGCGCCTGGGCCGACGAATACGCCGGCCCCTGCGGGAACTGGGCAGCTACCGGCGCTTCGGGGCGCTGGTAGTCAGGTATCAAGGAGCAGCCACTGAGCACGAATGCGGTGACGGCCAGGGAAATTAGCGACTTGCTCATTGGCCAGCCTCTTTAGGGGTTTGAGTAGTCACCGGCTTCTTGCGTTCGCCGGCGGAGGACACGGTTGCGTAGAACAGTGGCACCCAGAAGATCGCCAGGACAGTTGCCGTGATCATACCGCCGATCACGCCGGTACCGATTGCATGCTGGCTGCCTGAACCTGCGCCGGTGGAAATCGCCAGCGGCAGTACGCCGAGCATGAACGCCATGGACGTCATGATGATCGGGCGCAGACGCATGCGGGACGCTTCGATGGCGGCCTCGACGATGCCCTTGCCCTGTTCGTGGAGCTCTTTGGCGAACTCCACGATCAGGATGGCGTTTTTCGCCGCCAGACCGACGGTTACCAGCAGGCCCACCTGGAAGAACACGTCGTTGGACAGGCCGCGCAGGCTGGTGGCGATCAAGGCACCGATCACACCCAGCGGCACCACCAGAATCACCGCAATCGGGATAGACCAGCTTTCGTACAGGGCCGCGAGGCACAGGAACACCACCAGCAGCGACAGGGCGTACAGCGCAGGCGCCTGGGAGCCGGAGAGGCGTTCTTCATACGACAGGCCGGTCCACGAGTAGCCGACACCGGCCGGCAGACTCTTGGCAATGCGCTCGACTTCCGCCATCGCGTCACCGGTACTGTAACCAGGTGCCGGAGTACCGAGGATTTCCATCGCCGCTACACCGTTGTAACGCGAGAGCTTGGGCGAGCCGTAGATCCACTTGCCCGACGAGATGGCCGACAGGGGCACCATCTTCCCGGAGGTGCTGCGTACGTACCATTTGTCCAGGTCTTCCGGCGACATGCGGCTGGCCGCGTCACCCTGCACGTACACCTTCTTCACACGACCACGGTCGATGAAGTCGTTGACGTAGCTGCCACCCAGGGCAATCGCCAGGGTCTGCTGGATTTCCGACAGGCTGATGCCCTGGGCACTGGCCTTTTCGTCGTCAACGGTCAGCTCGTACTGCGGCTCATCGTTCACGCCGTTGGGGCGCACGCCCGCCAGGATCTTGCTTTGCGCCGCGGCACCGAGGAACTGGTTACGCGCATCCATCAACTTCTGGTGGCCGACGCCGCCCTGGTCTTGCAGGAACACGTCGAAACCGGTGGCGTTACCCAGTTCCAGAACCGAAGGCGGCACGATGGCAAAGACCATGGCGTCCTTGAAGGCCCCGAAGAAGTAACCCTGGGCCCGTTTCGCGACCTCGAACACCGATTGCGAAGCATCCCGCTCGCCCCATGGCTTGAGCATCACGAACGCAAGGCCCGAGCTCTGGCCACGGCCGGCGAAGTTGAAGCCGTTCACGGTAAACACCGACTTCACGGCCTTGCCTTCGCCCGGCTCGCCTTCCTTGTCGTTGAGCAGGAAGGCACGCATGTCGTCGATGACTTTTTGCGTACGTTCAGCTGACGAACCGACCGGCGTCTGCACCTGGGCAAAGATCACACCCTGGTCTTCCTCTGGCAGGAACGCGCTTGGAATACGGGTGAACATCCAGATCATGCCGGCCAGGATCAGCGCATACACCAGGAACGCTGGAATCTTGTGCTTGATCATGCCGCCCACGCCGCGCTCGTACTTCTGAACGCCGCGATCAAAGGTGCGGTTGAACCAGCCGAAGAAGCCGCGCTTGGGTTGCCCGTGTTTTTCCGGGTCGATCGGCTTGAGCATGGTGGCGCACAAGGCCGGGGTAAAGATCAGGGCAACCAGTACCGACAACGCCATCGCCGAAACAATGGTGATGGAGAACTGTCGGTAGATCACACCGGTGGAACCACCGAAGAAGGCCATCGGCAAGAGTACCGCCGACAATACCAGGGCAATACCCACCAGGGCACCCTGGATCTGGCCCATGGACTTGACCGTCGCCTCCTTGGGCGAGAGGTGTTCCTCGGCCATGACCCGCTCGACGTTTTCCACCACGACGATGGCATCGTCCACCAGCAAGCCGATGGCCAGGATCATGCCGAACATGGTCAGGGTGTTGATGGTGAAGCCGGCTGCCGCGAGGATGCCGAAGGTACCCAGCAATACCACCGGTACCGTCATGGTAGTGATGATGGTGGCGCGGAAGTTCTGCAGGAACAGGAACATCACCAGGAACACCAGCACGATCGCTTCGACCAGGGTGTCGACTACCCCGGAGATCGACTCGGTCACCACCGGGGTGGTGTCATACGGCACCACCGCCTTCATGCCTGGCGGGAAGAACGGTTCCAGGGAGGCCACGGTGGCACGGATCGCCTTGCCGGTGTCCAGGGCGTTGGCGCCGGCTGCCAGCTTGATGGCCATACCGGAGGCCGGCTTGCCGTTGAACTGTGCACTGATGCTGTAGTTCTGGCCACCCAGCTCGATACGAGCCACGTCGCCCAGGCGAACCTGCGAGCCGTCGGCGTTCACCTTCATCAGGATCTTGGCGAACTCTTCGGCGCTTTGCAGACGGGTCTTGCCGATGATGGTGGCGTTCAGCTGGGTGCCGGGCAGGGCAGGCAGGCCGCCCAACTGGCCGGTCGCGACCTGGACGTTCTGGGCCGAGATGGCGTTGCTGACGTCTACCGGCGTGAGCTGGTAGTTGTTCAGCTTGGCCGGGTCGAGCCAGATACGCATGGCGTATTGCGAACCGAACACCTGGAAGTCACCCACACCGGCGGTCCGGGAAATCGGGTCCTGGATGTTGGAAACGATGTAGTTGGACAGGTCGTCCTTGGTCATGCTGCCGTCTTCCGACACCAGACCGATCACCATCAGGAAGTTCTTCACCGACTTGGTCACGCGGATACCCTGCTGCTGCACTTCTTGCGGCAGCAATGGGGTCGCCAGGTTCAGCTTGTTCTGCACCTGAACCTGGGCGATGTCCGGGTTGGTACCCTGGTTGAACGTCGCGGTGATGGTCATGCTGCCGTCGGAGTTACTGTCCGAGGCGACATAACGCAGGTTGTCGATACCGTTGAGCTGTTGCTCGATGACCTGCACCACGGTGTCCTGCACGGTTTGTGCGGACGCGCCTGGGTAGGTCACCTGGATGTCGATGGCGGTTGGCGCGATGGCCGGGTATTGGTTGATGGGCAACTTCAGGATCGACAGTGCCCCGACCAGCATGATCACCAGGGCGATTACCCAGGCAAAAATGGGACGGTCGATAAAAAATTTCGACATGAATTACTCCCCTTTACCAGCAGCGGCAGCAGGTGCTGCAGCCGTACCGGCGGGTTTAGCGTTATCAGCGTCCTTGACCTTGACTTCGATGCCCGGCTTGATGAACTGCAGCCCCTCGGTGATCACGCGGTCACCGGCCTTGAGGCCTTTTTCAACCAGCCAGTAGGCCCCGGCAGTGCGGTTCGCGACCAGGACGCGCTGTTCGACCTTGTTGTCCTGATTCACGACCAGTGCCGTCGGGATGCCCTTGAGGTCACGGGTCACGCCTTGCTGCGGTGCCAGGATAGCCTCGCTGTTCACACCGGCTTGCAGTTGGGCGTGGACGAACATGCCTGGCAGCAGGGTGTGGTCAGGGTTGGGGAACACGGCGCGCAGGGTCACGGAACCGGTGGTCTGGTCGACCGACACTTCCGAGAACTCCAGCTTGCCGTCCAGGCCGTAGGCGGTGCCGTCTTCCAGGGTCAGCTTGACCTTGGCGGCGTTGTCGCCAGCTTTTTGCAGCTGGCCGCTTTCCAGGTCGCGGCGCAGTTTCAGCATTTCAGCCGAGGACTGCGTGACGTCGACGTAGATCGGGTCCAACTGCTGGATCACCGCCAGTGCATCGGTCTGGCCATTGCTGACCAGCGCGCCTTCGGTCACCGAAGAACGGCCGATACGCCCGGAGATCGGCGCGAACACTTTGGTGTAGCGCACGTTGATCTGGGCGGTTTGCACATTGGCTTCGGCGGTCATGCGGTTGGCCACGGCGGTGTCGTATTCCTGGCGACTGACGGCCTGTTCATTGACCAACTGCTTGTAGCGGTCGCTGATGGACTTGGTCTGGGTCAGGCTGGCTTGGGCGCTTTTCAGGGTGGCTTCATACACCGACGGGTCGATCTGGTAGAGCTGCTGCCCTTCCTTCACGTCGCCGCCTTCCTTGAACAGGCGCTTGAGAATGATGCCATTGACCTGGGGGCGGACTTCCGCAATGCGGTAAGCCGTGGTGCGGCCCGGCAGTTCAGTGGTCAGGGTAAAGGCTTGCGGTTGAATGGTGACCACGCCGACCTGAGGGGTTTGAGCGGGCGGAGCCGCTTCTTCCTTTTTACATCCGCTGAGCAGCGATGCCAGGGCGACGGCAGTGACCAGAGCGGTAACAGCTGGCTTAAGTTGCATGAAGATCCTCGGGTCAGGCGCGCAGAGTGCGCACAAGCAGTGTGGAAGGGTAAAAAACAAGCTGTGAGTAGATAAGTAGCTTGCTACGCAATATACTTACGTTCATGGTTGTTTGTAAACTCTTGACAGGCTTCGCGCAATGTTGACAAAGCACCGCTGAAAGCCTCGATTCTAGTACGTTCGGCGCCCCTGACGGCGTCGTCCCACAATTATTCAGATGCTCGTTACCGATCATCCCAAGTGTTCTGATTGAGGTTTTACTGCCATGGTTCGTCGCACTAAAGAGGAAGCTCAGGAAACGCGCAGCCAGATTCTCGAGGCCGCCGAGCACGCCTTTTATCAGCGCGGCGTCGCGCGGACCACGCTGGCGGACATCGCCACGCTGGCCGGCGTGACACGCGGTGCCATTTACTGGCATTTCAGTAACAAGTCCGACTTGTTCCAGGCACTGCTGGACACACTGCACGAACCCCTGGACGAATTGGCCAGGGCGAGTGAAAGCGAGGATGAAGTCGACCCGCTGGGCTGTATGCGCAAGCTGTTGATCCATCTTTATCATCAAGTGGCCCTGGACCCGAAAACCCGGCGCATCAACGAAATCCTGTTTCATAAGTGCGAGTTCACCGATGAAATGTGTGACATGCGGCGCCAACGCCAGACCCACAGTCTTGAATGCAACCTGCGCATCGGCCTGACGTTGCGTAACGCGGTCAATCGGGGACAACTGCCGGAAAACCTGGACACTACCCGTGGCGCCGTGTGCATCCACGCCTACATCCACGGCTTGATTGGCCAATGGCTATTGGTGCCTGACAGCTTCCAACTGCACCAGGACGCCGAGCGTTGGGTGGATGCAGGGCTGGACATGCTGCGCCTGAGCCCCAGCCTGCGCAATTAAGACAAAATGCGTAATTGCTTCCAGTTGTGTCAACGGCAAATTCCAGAAACAGTCAATCGCTCCTTCGCGTGATGGGTAGGATGACTTTATATATGGGCTGACCGGCGGTTGATAGGTAGCCGCCTAAGTATTTTGTAGCGATTTTGTTGCAAGCCTGTGAAGGAATGTTTCCTCATAGGCTATACAAAGCAAAATGTGGGAGGGGGCTTGCTCCCGATAGCACAGTGTCAGTCGCCTGATTCGTTGGCTGACACACCGCTATCGGGGGCAAGCCCCCTCCCACATTTTATTGTTGTACTACTTATTCAGAGTGACGCTCAAAGCGCCAGCGTCGGGTAGTCGATGTAACCCACCGGGCCTTTGCCGTAGAAGGTTTCCGGGTGCGCTTCGTTCAGCGGCGCATCGGCCTTCAGACGGGCCGGCAGGTCCGGGTTGGCAATGAACGGTACGCCGAAGGCCACCGCATCCGCCTTGCCGGCGGCCAGCCAGGCGTTGGCGCTGTCCTTGGTGAAGCGCTCGTTGGCGATGTACGGGCCGCCGAAGGCTTTTTTCAGCTGTGGGCCGAGGCTGTCGGCGCCTTCTTTTTCGCGGGAGCAGATGAAGGCGATACCACGCTTGCCCAGTTCGCTCGCGACGTAGGTGAAGGTTTCCGCCAGGTTCTCGTCGCCCATGTCATGGGAGTCGGCGCGTGGAGCCAGGTGTACGCCCACACGGCCGGCACCCCAGACTTCAATCGCAGCGTCGGTCACTTCCAGCAGCAGGCGCGCACGGTTTTCCAGGGAGCCGCCATAGTTGTCGGTACGCTGGTTGGTGCTGCTTTGCAGGAACTGGTCGAGCAGGTAGCCGTTGGCGCCGTGGATTTCCACACCGTCAAAACCTGCGGCCTTGGCGTTTTCCGCACCCACGCGGTAGGCGTCGACGATGTCGGCGATTTCAGCGGTTTCCAGGGCGCGCGGGGTAGGGTAGTCGGCCAGTGGGCGCACCAGGCTGACGTGGCCTTTAGGCTGGATGGCGCTCGGGGCCACCGGCGTTTCGCCGTTCAGGTAGGACTCATGCGAGATGCGCCCTACGTGCCACAGTTGCAGGAAAATCTTGCCGCCCGCGCCGTGCACGGCCTTGGTGACATTCGCCCAGCCACGCACTTGGTCATTGGACCAGATGCCCGGAGTGTCAGGGTAGCCCACGCCCATCGGCGTGACCGAAGTGGCTTCGCTGAGGATCAGCCCGGCGGAAGCACGTTGCACGTAGTACTCGGCCATCAGTGCATTGGGAACGCGACCGGCATCGGCGCGGCAACGGGTCAGCGGCGCCATGATGATACGGTTGGACAGTTCCAGGTCGCCCAGTTTGATCGGATCGAAAATAGTCGTCATGGGAAATCACTCTCTCTATTAAGTTGATCAGTTGGTCGCAGGGGCCAGGTCGGCGTCGCCGCCCTGACGGAAAGTCATCAAGGTCACCAGCAGCGCGAGCACCGCCAGGGCACCGGCGGCCAGGGGCACGCTGGTTAGGCCGAGGCCGTGGGCAATCACACTGCCGCCCACCCAGGCGCCGAGGGCGTTGCCGACATTGAAAGCGCCGATGTTCAGGGTGGACACCAGGTTCGGTGCAGCCTTGCCGAAGGTCACCACGTTGATTTGCAGTGCAGGGACGGCGGCGAACGCAGCGGTGGCCCACAGGAACAGGGTGATTTCAGTCGGGATCAGTGCGGTGCTGGTCCAGCTCAGTACGGTGGAAACCACCGCCATGCTGATGAACACGCCGATCAAGGTGGCGCCCAGGCGTTTGTCCGCCAGCTTGCCGCCGATGATGTTGCCCAGGGTGAGGCCCAGGCCGATCAGCAACAGCGTCCAGGTCACGCCCTTGGGCGACACGCCGGTGACATCGCCCAGCAACGGCGCGACGTAGGTAAAGAGCGTGAACATGGACGCTGAAAACAGCGCGGTCATGCTCAGCGACAGCCAGATACCGGCGCCCTGCAGCGCTTTGAGTTCGGCGCGCATGTCGAGTTTTTCTTCATCACGCTTGGCGGGCAGGAAGCGGATCAGACCGATCAACGCCACCACGCCAATCACGGTGACGGCCCAGAAGGTCGAGCGCCAGCCGGCTGCCTGCCCCAGCGCCGTGCCCAATGGCACGCCAAGTACGTTGGCCAGGGTCAAGCCGGTGAACATCAACGCCACGGCCGAGGCACGCTTGTTGGCGGGCACCAGGTTGGCGGCCACCACCGAACCGATACCGAAGAAGGCCCCGTGGCACAGCGCGGTCACCACGCGGGCAAACATCAGCACGTTGTAGTCGCTGGCCAGGGCGCAGAGCAGATTGCCGATAATGAAGATGCCCATCAGCACTACCAGGGCGGCCTTGCGTGGCAGCTTGGCGGTCGCCAATGCCATGAAGGGCGCGCCGATGGCCACGCCCAGGGCGTAGCCGGTCACCAGCCAGCCGGCACCTGGAATCGACACACCCAAGTCTGCCGCCACATCGGGCAACAAGCCCATGATGACGAACTCGGTGGTGCCGATGGCAAAGGCGCTCAGGGCCAGTATGAGTAGCGAGAGAGGCATTATCCTGTCCTTGTTACAGCGCTGCCTTATCGTCAGCGCTGAGTTCGGTAATGAGCGCAGCGAGGAAGGCTTGGATGGTTTCCTCGTTGCGTTTGAAAAAGTGCCACTGCCCAGCCTTCTGGCTGCTGATCAGACCGGCCCGTTGCAAGGTGGCCAGGTGGGCCGACACCGTCGACTGGGACAAGCCGCAGCGCTGGTCGATCTGCCCGGCGCAAATGCCGTATTCGTGGTTATGCAGTTGCTCGGGAAACTGCACCTTGGGGTCTTTAAGCCAGGTGAGGATGTCTCGTCGTACTGGGTGTGCCAGGGCTTTTATTATTTCGTCGAGGTCGATGGACATGGCGGTTGCTCGTTGCTTGCAGCGTTATATCGCGATGAGGCGAACTTTAAATCGTTGAATTCCGATATACCAATATGATTTTGGTCTTAATGCCGATCAATTCGGTATATCGGGTTATAACGATACGTTGGCGGCAGTGTTAGACTGCACGTCATGAATTATCTCGCACATCTGCACCTGGGCGGCCAACTTCCTGCGCAACTGTTGGGCAGCCTCTATGGCGACTTCGTCAAAGGCCGCCTGCAGGGCCAGTTCAGTCCGCAAATCGAATCGGCCATTGCGCTGCACCGCTCAATCGACCGCTACACCGACAGCCACCCACGGGTGGGGCAGGCGTTGTCGCGCTTTAGCCTGACCCGCCGGCGTTATGCCGGGATCGTCCTCGATGTGTTTTTCGACCACTGCCTGGCGCGGGACTGGCTGGTGTATGCCGACCAACCGCTGGAGCGCTTCACCTCGCAGGTGTATCGCGTACTGGCGGCCGAACCGCAGTTGCCAGGGCGCCTGGCGCAGATCGCCCCCTATATGGCGGCGGATGACTGGTTGGGTTCCTACCGCGAGTTTGCGGTGATGGAGCAGGTGTTGCGGGGGATCTCACGGCGCCTGACACAGCCCGCAGAACTGGGCAATGCGATGCAGGAGTTGCGCATGCTCTATGAGCCGTTGAGTGAGGACTTCCGGGTGTTCTATCCGCAACTGCAGGCGTTTGCCAGCACCCAACTGGCAGCATCAGGCCAAGTGTGGGAGGGAGCAGGCCCCTCCCACATTTGAACGATTCAGGCAGCGAATGCAGGCCGTGCATCCACCTGCTCGATCTCCGGCAGCGGCCCGAACAAGGCTTTCTGCACCGCTTGTTGCGCCTGGTACGCCAATGCCGCGCGTTCCTGGCCGGCACAGGCAATCGGCTTGAGCACATGAATCTCGACATCGCCCTGGTCATTGGCAAACAGGCGCATCAGGTGCGAGAGCAAATCATCATCGCCAATGAACGGTGCCAGCGGATCCACCTGGCCGCCGCGCAGATAACGAATGGCCACCGGTTGCAGTGACACCTCGGCATCAATGGCACTGGCCAGCAAACGTCCGTGGAAGGTACGCAGGCTGCGCCCGTCGGTGGTGGTGCCCTCCGGGAACATCAGCAGTGGGTGCTGCTGCTCCAGATGGCGGGTCATCTGCTTGCGGATCAACTGGCTGTCGCCCGAGCCCCGGCGGATAAACAGGCTGCCGGCCTTGGCCGCCAACCAGCCGGCGACCGGCCAGGTGCGCACTTCGGCCTTGGACAGGAACGACATCGGCGTGACCATGCCCAGCAGCGGAATGTCGGTCCAGGAAACGTGATTACTCACCCACAGCATCGGCGTTTGCGGCAGCTCGCCGTGTACCGTCACGCGAAAGGGCAGGGCGTTTGTCAACCGCGCCATGAAGAATCGCGACCAGCGCTGGCGTCGTACCATCGAGTTGGCGACACCC
The DNA here is from genome assembly GCF_050312585.1 of Pseudomonas sp. R19M. NCBI lineage: Bacteria > Pseudomonadati > Pseudomonadota > Gammaproteobacteria > Pseudomonadales > Pseudomonadaceae > Pseudomonas > Pseudomonas sp. R19M. The sequence goes on along the minus strand of NZ_JBNPJV010000016.1, from coordinate 62,015 downwards.
AGGCGTTCGAACACCCCAAAGACACTGGCCATGCTCAAGCCCAGCGCCACCACCAGCAACACCCGTGCAATGCGCCCATAGACGCGCAGACGGCTCATCACATCGCCGCCTTGAAGTGGCGGGCGTAACGCGGGCATAACTCATCGCGCTTGAGCAGGATAAATACGTCGGCCACCTGGAAGTCTTCATCCCAGCACGGCTCACCGCAGATCTTCGCACCCAGGCGCATATACGCCTTGAGCAAGGGCGGCATCTCGGCGATGACGTTGGACGGCAGGTCCAGCGCCGGCAGCGGCTTTTTCGGTTCGGCGCGCAAGTGTTCGTTGCACAGGTAGCGTTCGCGCAGGCGCTGCATGATCGCGTGGGCCTGGATGCCGCCATCGTGCATCGGGATGCTCGCGCAGCCCATCAGGTAGCTGTAGCCGCCCTCGTTGAGCACCTCGGCCAACTCGCCCCACAGTACCGCGATGGTGCCGCCGTTGCGGTAAGCGGGGTCGACGCACGTGCGGCCGATCTCCAGGATCGGGCCTTGCAGATGCAACAAGCCGTGCAGGCTGAATTCTTCTTCACTGTAGAAGCGGCCCAGAGTGCCGGCTGCCTGGTGGTCCAGCAAACGGGTGGTCGCCACCAGTCGACCGCTGTTCAAATCACGCACGCCGATGTGGCTGCAGTGAACATCATAATCATCCATGTCCAGGCCCAGTTCCGCACCTTTCAGCTTGGCGTTGAACTCGCCGCTGAACACGTTGAACCGCAGGGCCTGGGCTTCCTGCAACGCCTGTGCGCCAACCAGGCGTTCGGCTTGCAGGCGGCGTTCATTGCCGGTGTCGCTGATGCGGGCGATCTGAGTCATGGCGAATCTCCGAGTGCCGGCCACTTACCGGCCGGTCGACTTGTTTGTCCAAACTCAGGCTATGTAGCCTCGGTGTCATCTCCATGAAGTTACGGTGACGGTTGGATGACAGGCTGCTTGTCGCAAATCTGTCATCGGCCTCGGCTAGGCTCGCGGGCTCGAATGCCCCCCTTGTTGAGTCTGCGTTTATGGTCAGAGGCTTGCTGTGTGTCGCCCTGCTGTTCGTCACCGTTACCGCCCACGCCGAAACCTGGCCCGACAAGGAATGGGCCAAGGGCACAGCGCTTTCCGGCCCTGCTGTCGATGCATTGGATGCCTACGCATTCCCAGCCCGCGATGACGTCACCCGCAAAGGCATCCGCACCGACGCCTTGCTGGTGATCCGCGATGGCCAGATCATTTATGAGCGCTACGGCGCGCCTACCACGGCCAGCACGCCGCACCTGACGTGGTCCGTCAGTAAAAGCCTGATGGCCACTGTGCTCGGCGTGGCCTACGGCGAAAACCGCTTCAAGCTGAGCGACCCCGTGGCGCGCTTTTACCCGCCGATGAAACAACACCCCACGGTGACGATGGCCGACTTGCTGCACTGGGCCTCGGGCCTGGACTGGCAGGAGGACTATGAATACGCCCCGCTGAACTCCTCGGTGGTGGCAATGCTCTACACCCGCGGCCGTGGCGATATGGCCGACTTCGCCGCAGACACCGCGTCCGTCAACCCGCCAGGCCAGGCGTTCCGTTACTCCAGCGGCGACAGCAATATCCTCTCCGCCGCCCTCAAAGGCATGCTCGGTCACAAGGCCTATATGAGTTACCCGTGGGACGCGCTGTTCAAACCGCTGGGCATTCACAACGCCACGTGGGAAACCGATGCCAATGAAACCTTTGTCGCCTCGTCCTACGCCTACCTCACCGCCCGCGATCTGGCGCGGGTCGGCCTGCTGATGGCGCGCGACGGGCGCTGGGGTGATCAGCAGTTGCTGCGCAAAGACTGGGTCGCCTTCAACCGCCAGCCGTTCGACCGCTACAAAGCCGGCCAGGACGACGCGGTGCCGGGTGGGCATTGGTGGCTTAACAAAGGCGTGCCGCAACCCTGGCCCGACGCCCCTGCCGACACCTTTGCCGCCCTCGGTCACTGGGGCCAGGCATTGTTCGTGATGCCCGACGAACACTTGGTGATCGTGCGTTACGGCGACGACCGCGATGGTAGCTACCGCCATAACGAATTGCTCAAACGCGTGCTTGCGGCGGTGCAACCATGATCCGCCGTCGACCGTTTACCAGTCTGTTTCTACTGTTGTTGCTCGCCTTGCTGGGTTGGATCTGGCACGAGCGCGTCAACCTGCAAGCCTTCCCCGACATCATCGCGGCGTACACGGCCAAGGAATATTGTTCGTGCCGGTATGTGGAGAACAACCCGGCCGATTATTGCCGCGGGTATGTGAAGCAGTACGTGCCGATCAATGCGTTGAGCGATAACCCGCAGCGCAGTGAAGTCACCGCCAGTGGGTTGGGGCGCACCCATACTGCGCGGTGGATGGGGGACCGCCAGGGCTGCCGCCTGTTGCCTTAAAGTTTCACACCTGTATGCACACGCCGTTGTTGTCAGCTTGCACGCTGACGTTGCCGGTGTGCTTACTGTACGCATGAGGTAGCGTTTGCCAGGTAGCCGCTATCGTTTGCGAGTGAGGTGAGGCCTTGAGTATTGTTGATTGGGATGCCGCGCAACTGTCACGGGCGATCCACGCCCGGCAGGTCTCCTGCGAAGAAGTGATGCTGGCATTTCTGGCGCAGATCCAGCGTTTCAACCCGAGCGTGAATGCGCTGGTGTCGCTGCGCGAAGCCGATGAGGTGCTGGCCGAGGCGCGGGCCTGTGATCGCGAATTGGCCCAGGGCCGGTCCCGTGGCTGGATGCATGGCATGCCCCAGGCGATCAAGGACCTGGCGGCCACCCAGGGGTTACGCACGACCCTCGGCTCGCCATTGTTCGCCGACCATGTGTCGATGGAAGACGCGATCAGCGTGGCACGCGTGCGTGCCAGCGGCGCGATCATCATCGGCAAGAGCAACGTGCCGGAGTTCGGCCTCGGCTCACAGACCTACAACACGCTGTTCGGCACCACCGGCAACGCGTACGACCCCAGCCGCGTCGCAGGCGGCAGCAGCGGCGGGGCGGCCGTGGCCCTGGCGCTGCGCATGCTGCCGGTGGCCGATGGCAGCGACATGATGGGTTCGTTGCGCAACCCGGCGGCATTCAACAATGTGTTCGGCTTGCGCCCGTCCCAGGGCCGGGTGCCCCACGGGCCGGTGCCGGAACTGTTCGTGCAGCAATTGAGCACCGAAGGCCCGATGGGCCGCAGCGTGACGGATGTGGCGCAACTGCTGAGCATCCAGGCGGGTTATGACCCTCGGGTACCGTTGTCATCCAAGGACGATCCGCGCGTCCTGGGCCAACCCTTGGCGCGTGACTTCAAGGGCACGCGCCTGGGCTGGTTGGGCGACTATAACGGCTACCTGCCGATGGAAGACGGGATCATGAGCCTGTGCGAATCGGCCCTCGGGGATTTCGCCACGCTGGGTTGCAACGTCGAACGCTGCCTGCCGGACTTTTCCATGGCGCGCCTGTGGCGTAGTTGGCTGGTACATCGCCACTGGTTGGTGCATGGCAACCTGGCTGGGGCTTACGCCAACCCGAAAAAACGCGCCTTGCTCAAGCCCGAGGCGCAATGGGAAGTGGAGGGTGGCCTGGGCTTGAGTGCCCAGCAGGTGTATCAGGCCTCGGTGGATCGCAGCGAGTGGTATCGCGCGTTGGCCAAGCTGTTCGAACGTTACGATTTCCTGTTGTTGCCCACGGCCCAAGTATTCCCTTTCGATGCCCGACAGCCCTGGCCGCGCCAGGTGGCAGGGCGTGACATGGACACTTACCATCGCTGGATGGAGGTGGTGATCGGCCCCACCCTGGCCTGCCTGCCAAGCATGAGCATCCCGGTGGGCTTCAACCCCCAGGGCCTGCCCATGGGCCTGCAGATCATCGGCCCGGCCCAGGCCGACCGCGCGGTCCTGCAATTGGCGTATGCCCATGAGCAACTGACGCAATGGGTGCAGAGGCGACCGCCTGCGTGTCTAGGGGGATAGGTTGATTGGTTGACGTAGGACCTGGCGTTGGCCTGGCGCGCCTCCCCCCACAATGGATTTGCACCGTTCATGACATTGCGCTTAAGGTTCGCTCAGGTTTTCCCCCGCGAGTCGTTAATGTCAATCAAACCCTTGGCCTTCGCCCTCCTGGCCGCCACCGCCTTACCTGCCCATGCCGATTGGTACCTGGATAACGAGTCCTCGCGCCTGTCGTTCGTGACCACCAAAAACACTGAAATTGCCGAAGTGCATCGCTTCCTGGTGTTGCATGGCAAGGTGGATGGCAACGGCGCGGCGCAGTTGGAGGTGGAGCTGGAGTCGATCAACAGTGGCATCCCCCTGCGCGATGAGCGCATGCGTAATGACCTGTTTGAAATCAAGACTTTCCCCGAAGCCCGGATCAACGCGCAGATCAACCTGCAACCGATCAACGATCTGGCGCCGGGCGCACAGTTGGAGTTGCGTCTGCCGTTGGCGGTCACGCTGCATGGCAAGACCCAGACTTACAGTGCCGAGCTGCTCGCCACGCGCCTGGATGATCGCCGGTTCCAGGTCGTGACCCTGCAACCTGTGGTGGTGCACGCCGAGGATTTCGAGCTGATGCCGGGTGTTGCGGCCTTGCGTAAGGCGGCCGGGCTCACGTCTATCAGCTTGTCGGTGCCGGTGGGTGCGGTACTGATCTTTTCGGCGCGCTGACATGGGCGGCGCAGTGTTTCCTTGGCGCAGCGCCAACCGTTTCGAGTTGCTGATCGACGGGCCGAGTTTTTTCCCGCAGATGCTGGTGGGCATTGCCCGAGCTGAGCGGCAGGTGGACCTTGAACTCTATCTGGTGGAAGCCGGGGCGTGTGCCGAAGCCATGGTGCAGGCGCTGGTCGTGGCCGCCGAACGTGGCGTGCAGGTGCGTTGTCTGTTCGATGATTACGGCAGCCTGGCATTTACCCTTGGGCTGCGTAAGCGCTTGATCGACGCCGGTGTCGAGCTGCGGTTTTACAATCGCCTTAACTGGCGCCGGTGGATGGGCAACTTGTACCGCGATCATCGCAAGCTCCTGTTGATCGACCGGCACAACGCGTTTGTGGGCGGCACCGGGGCCACGGATGAGTTCTGGACGCCGGGCAACGACACCGCCGATTGGCACGAGGTGATGGTGCAAATCAGTGGTCCACTGGTGCAGGACTGGCAGGCGTTGTTCGACCGCCAATGGCAGGCCAATGCGGCGCGCCGGGAGTGGAAAGCCTCCCGCCATTTCGGTTTGCCGCGCCTGCCCAAGGTGCCGGCGACAGGCCCGGGCCTTGGCCGGGTGGCATATGCCGATGCCCGTCAGCACCGCGATATCTTGCAATCACTGCTGCGCTCACTGAACCGTAGCCAGCAACGCATCTGGCTGGCCACTCCGTACTTTTTGCCGACCTGGGGCGTGCGTCGTGCCCTGCGTCGAGCGGCGGCGCGGGGCGTGGATGTGCGCTTGTTGCTCACAGGCCCGCGCACCGATCACCCGTCCGTGCGTTACGCCGGGCACCGCTATTACCCGCGCCTGCTGCGCTCGGGTGTGCAGATCTTCGAATACCAACCGTGCTTCCTGCACCTGAAAATGGTGCTGGTAGATGACTGGGTGAGCGTGGGCTCGTGCAATTTCGATCACTGGAATCTGCGCTTCAACCTGGAAGCCAACCTCGAAGCGCTGGACCCGGCATTGACGCAGGCGGTGGCGGGCAGTTTCGAGCGTGACTTTGCGCAGAGCCAGGCGGTGAGCCTGGAGGCCTGGAAGGCTCGGCCGTTGTGGCGACGGGTGAAACAGCGGGTGTGGGGGTGGATTGATCGGTTGGTGGTGAACTTGCTGGATAGGCGCGGCTAGTAAGTCGCCCTCTGTAGGAGCGAGCTTGCTCGCGAAAAACCTCAACGATAACGCGTGTTGTCTGAATGAACGCGGCGCCTTTGAGTTTTTCGCGAGCAAGCTCGCTCCTACAAAATCCTGATTAGAGCAGTTCGAACGTCTGCTGTTGCACATCCTGGGAGTCGAGCCCGATCTGCACGTTGAATACACCCGGTTCCGCAGCGTATTTGAGCTGGGTGTTGTAGAACTTCAAGTCGTCCTCGGTGATGGTGAAGTGCAAGGTGCGTTCCTCACCCGCCTTGAGCATGACTTTCTGGAAATTCTTCAACTCCTTGATCGGGCGGATCATCGAACCGGCCACATCCTGGATATACAGCTGCACCACGGTTTCGCCATCCACCTTGCCGGTGTTTTTCAGCGTGACGCTGGCGTCGAGCTTGCCGGTCTTGTTCAGGGTCGTGGACGACAATGCCATGTCCGACAGGCTGAACGTGGTGTAGCTCAGGCCGTAGCCGAACGGGAACAGCGGCCCGGTGGTGTCATCGAAGTATTGCGAGGTGTAGTTGCCCGGTTTGCCTGGGGTGAATGGCCGTCCAATGGTCAGGTGGTTGTAGTAGGTCGGAATCTGCCCCACCGAACGAGGGAAGGTGATCGGCAGCTTGCCCGATGGGTTGTAGTCACCGAACAGCACATCAGCGATGGCGTTGCCGCCTTCGGTGCCGGCGAACCAGGTTTCCAGGATCGCATCGGCCTGCTGGTTCTCATCGAGAATCGACAGTGGGCGGCCGTTCATCAGCACCAGCACCAGGGGTTTGCCGGTGGCTTTGAGCGCCTTGATCAAGTCGCGTTGGCTTTGCGGGATGTTCAGGTCGGTGCGGCTGGAGGACTCGTGGGACATGCCCCGCGATTCACCCACGGCCGCCACGACCACGTCGGCGTCCTTGGCGGCTTTCACGGCCTCGTCGATCATCACCTGGGCAGGGCGGGTGTCATCCACCACTTCCGGTGCATCGAAATTGAGGAAGTTGAGGTAGTCGACCACCGCCTTGTCGTTGGTGATGTTGGCGCCACGGGCGTAGATGATCTTGCCTTTTTCGCCGATCACCGCGTTCATGCCGTCGAGCAGGGTCACCGATTGTTCCGGCTTACCGGCCGCGGCCCAACTGCCCATCATGTCGATCGGTGCCTTGGCCAGCGGGCCAACCAGGGCGATGGTCGCGGATTTTTTCAGCGGCAGGGTGTCATGCTGGTTTTTCAGCAGCACCAGGCTGCGGCGCGCGATGTCGCGGGCGTCGCTGCGGTGCAGGCGGCTTTCGGCGTAGGTGTCGGCCGGATCGTCCTCGGCCTTGCCGATGCGCAGGTACGGGTCTTTGAACAGGCCCATGTCGTACTTGGCGCCGAGCACTTCACGCACGGCGTTGTCGATGTCGCTCTGCTGGATTTCGCCGGACTTGAGCAAACCTGGCAGTTCCTTGCCGTACAGCGAGTCGTTCATGCTCATGTCGATACCGGCCTTGATCGCCAGCCTGGCGGCTTCACGCCCGTCCTTGGCCACGCCGTGCTTGATCAGCTCGACGATCGCACCGTGGTCGCTGACGGCCAGGCCCTTGAAGCCCCAGTCCTTGCGCAGCAGGTCGTTCATCAGCCAGGTGTTGGCGGTGGCGGGCACGCCGTTGATGGAATTGAGCGCCACCATCACGCCGCCGGAACCGGCCTTGATCGCCGCATGGTAGGGCGGCAGGTAGTCCTGGTACATCTTGACCGGGCTCATGTCGACGACGTTGTAGTCGCGGCCGCCTTCCACCGCGCCATACAGGGCGAAGTGCTTGACGCTGGCCATGAGGCTGTCGGCGTTGGCGGGGCTGGCGCCCTGGAACGCCTTGACCATCACTTCGGCAATGCGCGAGACCAGATAGGTGTCTTCGCCGAAACCTTCGGACGTACGGCCCCAGCGGGGGTCGCGGGAGATGTCGACCATCGGCGCAAAGGTGATGTCGAGGCTGTCGGCGGCGGCTTCCTGGGCGGCGATGCGCCCGGAGCGACCGATGGCGTCCATGTCCCAGCTGGAGGCGAGGGCCAGGCTGATCGGGAAAATGGTCCGGTGGCCGTGGATCACGTCATAGGCGAAGAACATCGGGATCTTCAACCGGCTGCGCATGGCCGCGTCCTGCATCGGACGGTTTTCCGGGCGGGTGATGGAGTTGAACGTGCCGCCGATGCGGCCCGCGGCGATTTCCTTGCGGATCAGCTCGCGGGGCATTTCCGGGCCGATGCTGATCAGGCGCAATTGGCCGATCTTTTCATCCAGGGTCATCTGCTTGAGCAGGTCGCTGACGAAGGCGTCCTTGTCTTTAAGCGCAGCAGGCTTTGTTTCTGCCCATACGGGGTGAGTGGCCAGAGTGGCAACAAGGCCGAGCAAACACAGCTTTTTCATGAATATCCTTTTTCGGCACACTGCACGGCGTAAATACGCCGTTCTGCCAAAATGTGGGGAACCTATGTTGTTGTTCGAGTGTTATTGCTGAAAATGCACCACACTTCTGAACTCTTATTTGCGCTGGGCATCTTTTAGCTGATTGACTCGACGCAATCCAGTCGTGGTCGCGGATTATGCCTCAAGCGTGTGAGCGATAGGGCCAGCCGTCAAATTCATCTCGTTGCACCAGGAGAAACACCATGCAAGCAGCACACACCTACCGCTGGGGCTTCAAGGCCGCCGCTTTGTTTTTGCTCAGCACAGTGCTCAGCGGTTGCGGCATCAACACCATTCCCACACTGGATGAACAGGCCAAGGCAGCCTGGGGCCAGGTGCAGAACCAGTACCAACGGCGCGCCGACCTGATCCCCAACCTGGTGGAGGTGGTCAAGGGTTACGCGGCCCATGAGCAGGACACCCTGACCGCTGTGATCGAAGCGCGGGCCAAGGCCACTTCGATCCAGGTGGATGCCAGCACCCTCGATAACCCGGAAAAACTCAAGCAGTTCCAGCAAGCCCAGGACGGTTTGAGCGGTGCCCTCAGCCGCCTGATGGTGGTGTCCGAGCGCTACCCGGACCTGAAGGCCAACCAGAACTTCCTGGCCCTGCAATCCCAGCTTGAAGGTACCGAGAACCGTATCGCCGTGGCCCGGCGTGACTTTATCCAGGCGGTACAGGCGTATAACACCGAGATCCGCACCTTCCCGGGTCGCCTGTGGCACAGCATCATGTACAGCGATCTGCCGATCCGCGCGACGTTCGAAGCCACCAGTGCCGATGCCGATAAAGCGCCCCAAGTGAAGTTCAAATAAGGCTTCCCTGAGGTGTCGATGCGTTTATTAAGGATAGGCCTGGCGCTGTGCTGGTTGGCCTGTGTCGGTGCGGCCCAGGCGGCGCTGACCTTCCCGGCGCTGACCGGGCGGGTGGTGGACGACGCCCAGATGATCGACCCGGCGACGCGCCAGCAACTGACTCAGCAATTGCAGGCGCTGGAGCAAACCACGGGCGACCAGATCGTGGTGGTCACCGTGCCTGACTTGCAAGGTGTGCCCATTGAGGACTTCGGTTATCAATTGGGCCGCCAGTGGGGCATTGGCCAGAAGGGCAAGGACAACGGCGCGCTGTTGATCGTCGCCCGCGATGAGCGCAAATTGCGTATCGAAGTCGGTTACGGCCTGGAGGGCGTGCTGACGGATGCGCAGTCGTGGGTCATCATCAACCAGGTGATCGCACCGGCTTTCAAGGCCGGTAACTACAGCAAAGGCATCAGCGACGGCGTGGCGGCAATGCTGCAAGTGGTGGGCGGCGAACCGCTGGCCGTGCCGGCCCATGTGGCGGATGCCAACTTTGCCAAGGATAATCCCGGGTTTTCCATCGGCCTGTTTATTCTGCTGATCGGCGTGTTGTGGCTGTGCAATCGCATGGGCCTGCCGGTGGGGGCGATCCTGCTGGCCATTCTCAGCAACAGCGGCCGTGGTGGTGGCGGCGGGGGAGGCGGCGGTGGTTTCCGGGGCGGCGGTGGTGGCTTCGGCGGCGGCGGGGCGTCAGGCGGCTGGTGATGATAATAATGAGAGAGCAAGCACAACCATGGCATTACTGACTGAGCACGAGCAGCGCCAAGTCGCGCAAGCGATTGCCCGCGTGGAAAAAGACACCGACGCGGAACTGGTGACCGTACTGGCCGCCCGCGCCGACGACTACGCCTACATCCCGCTGTTGTGGGCCAGCCTGATCGCGTTAGTGGTGCCCGGCGTGGTGCATTACCTGTCGGGTTATCTGACCATGTACACCTTGTTGCTGGCGCAATGGGTGACCTTCATCGTGTTGTGCCTGGTGTTCCGCCTGCCCAAGGTCACCACCCGGTTGATCCCGCGTTCGGTGCGCCATTGGCGCGCGTCCAACCTGGCACGGCGGCAGTTTCTGGAGCAGAACCTGCACCACACGCTGGGCAGCACTGGGGTGCTGATCTTTGTCAGCGAGGCGGAGCGGTATGTGGAGATCCTGGTGGATGAGGGTATTTCCAGGCACCTGGATAACAGCAGTTGGGATGGGATCGTCAAGGCGTTTACCCAGCAGGTGAAGCAGGGGCAGACATTGGCGGGGTTTATCGCGTGCATCGAGGCCTGTGGCGAGTTGTTGAAGGTGCATGTGCCGGTGACGCAGACGCGTAACGAACTGCCCAATCGACTGGTGGTGCTGGAGTAAGGCGTACCACTGGTCAAATAACTCCGTGCCCTGAAGGGCTATCCCCCCTAAAATGCCCGGCATTCCCAGCCCGAGGCGTTTTTGTTCATGTCCGTCACCGCTCAACCCGCCAGCCCTGCGCCGGATCATCATGCCCAGTTCATCGAACTGTTGAACGCCAGCCTCGCGCAGAACGCCTTTATCAAACTGGTGCTGGCCAAGTACGTGGGCACGGAGGCCGAGCTGCAACGGCTGATCATCAAGCAGGTGGCGGTCAAGGAGCAGCCTTGCCTGTCTTTCGTCTACCGCTACAAGACGCGCGACATCACCAAGAATTTGCCCCTGGCCGAAGGCGTCAAGGCGATTGCCGAGCTGCTGCCGGCCTCGTTCAAGAACGCGCACTTGCTGTCGCTGACTGATGAAGCCCAGTTGGAATACAGCAAGAAGAACAAAAGCTCGCTGTTCAAAAGCAAGCCACAACAACTGCGGGAGGCTCCTTCCGCCGAGCATAACCGCGAGAAAAATCGTTTCCTCGACCTGAGCCGGCCGTTCCTTGCCGACCTGGGTGTGACCGACGCCAAACAGGCGCTGATCCCATCGATGTCGCGCAAGTGGAAGCAGATCAACAAATTCATCGAAGTCTTCAGCCATGCGTTGACCTCGTCACCGCTCAAGCTCGACCAGCCGGTGCGCGTCGCCGATTTCGGCTCGGGCAAGGGCTACCTGACCTTCGCCATCCACGACTACCTGCGCAACACCCTCAAGGCCGAGGGCGAAGTGACGGGCGTTGAGCTGCGTGAAGACATGGTCACCCTGTGCAACAACGCCGCCGCACGCCTGGAGCACCCGGGGCTGGTGTTCAAATGCGGCGATGTGCGCAGCGTGGCGCCCAGCGAGCTGGACGTGATGATCGCCCTGCATGCCTGCGATATCGCCACCGACTACGCGATCCACACCGGCATCCGCTCCGGCGCGTCGATCATCATGTGCTCGCCGTGCTGCCACAAACAGATTCGCCTGCAGATCCAGAGCCCGGTGCTATTGAAGCCGATGCTGCAATACGGCCTGCACCTGGGCCAACAGGCGGAAATGGTCACCGACAGCCTGCGTGCACTGTTCCTTGAAGCCTGTGGCTACGAGACGAAGGTGTTCGAGTTCATCTCCCTGGAACACACCAACAAGAACAAGATGATCCTCGCGGTCAAACGCGCCGAACCGTTGGACAACGCCCAGTTGCTGGAGAAAATTCAAGAGCTGAAGGCGTTCTACCACATCACCGAGCACTGCCTGGAAACCCTGCTGCGCGCAGACGGGTACCTGGTCTAAACGCAGTCCGATGTGGGAGGGGGCTTGCTCCCGATGGCAGCGTGTCAGTCAACGGATTGACGGGCTGATGCACCGCTATCGGGAGCAAGCCCTCTCCCACCTGGTTTGGAGACTGGTGCAGGCTGCACCGCGGTCTTGCGCCCCAGCATCACGGTCGCGATCACCCCGCAGGCAAACAGCCAGGTCACCGGCTCGATATGTTCGCCAAAGAACAACGCCGAAAAAGCGATGGTGAAGAAGATCTGCAGCAGTTGAATCTGGCTGACCCGGGCAATGCCACCCATCGCCAGCCCGGCGTACCAGGCAAAGAACCCCAGGAACTGCGAAAACAGCGACACATAGCCGAACGCCCACCAGGTGCGCAGCGAGATTGTTCCTTGATGTTGCGCCGCCAGGTACCACACCGGGCCGATCAACACGGGCGTAGACAGCACCAGCGCCCAGCAGATCACCTGCCAGCCGCCCATCTCCTTGGCCAGTCGGCCGCCTTCGGCATAACCCAGGCCGCCAACGGCAATCGCGCCGAGCATCAGCAGGTCGCCCGCCTGGATACTGCCGGCGCCGGTGATCAAGGCGTAACCCAGCACCAACCCACTGCCCAGCGCCGCACAGGCCCAGAAGGCTTTCGACGGCCGCTCATGGGACAGCCACGCTGCGTACAACGCCACGCACAGCGGTTGCAGGCCGTTGACCAACGCGCCATGGGACGCCGGCAAGGTTTGCATGGCCCAGGCCGACAGCACCGGGAAACCCAGGATCACGCCGGCCATGACCAGGCACAACCCACGCACTTGGCGCCAGGTCGGCCAGCGTTCGCGGCGCCACAACAACAGCGCGGCCGCCGGCACCGCCGCGAACAAGGCGCGACCCAGGCCGTTGAGCAACGGGTGGATTTCCTGCACCACGATGCGGGTGAAGGGCAGGGTCAGGCTGAAGATGATGACACCCAGCAGGCCGAGGGCCATGCCGGTGTTTTCGCGCGAGCTCATGGGGGCATCCGAAATAGAGAGAAGCCCATATCCAGAGGGCTTCCAGGGAAGCCCATCTAGCCACAACCCCCGTCGACCAGGGGCCTACAGCTGCGTGCGGATTTATCCGTACAGTTTTAGAAGAACCGCGTAATGCTGATCTTCGCGTCGCGGCCCTTGGTGTAGGCACGGTCGCCGCTCAAGGCCGGACGGAAGTTTTCGTTGAACAGGTTGTCGACGGTGACGTTCACCTCGGTGCCTTTGAGGTAAGCCTGTTGGGGTTTCCATTTGGCGAACAGGCCCTGGGTGTTGTAACGCTTGTTGCCGTATTGGTCGTAGAACAGGTCGCCGACACTGCTGCCCGGGCCGCCGGAATATTTGTCGCTGGGCAGGCGGTCGGTCGCGCCGATGAACTGGCCCATCCAGCCCACCTGGGCATCCCAGGCCGGAATGTGGGTGCCCAGCACCAGTACCCACTTGGTCGGTGGAATGTCACGTGCCGGTACATCCGGCCCCCAGGGGTTGGTGTAGGCGCCTTCGTGGTCGCCTTTGGCATAGGCGAACGACACCGAACCGAACAGGTAGGTGGAGTTGTAGAACGACTCCAGTTCAAAGCCCTTGATGGTCATGCCGCCGATGTTGCGGTAGTTGGACAGCGCGCCCGGTGGGCAGGCGCTGGAAATCGTGCCGCCGTTGATGGCCTGGTTCTGGCAGCCCACCCCCGTGGCCTTGAAGATTTCGTCTTCGACCTTGTTGTGGAAGAGCGTGGTGCGCAGTTGCAGATTGTCGTCCTGGGTGATGACGTGATCGAAGCTGGTCACGCTGCCCAGGCTGATCGAGGTGATGCGTTCCGGGTCGAGGTCGAGACTGGTGGCGGTGCGGCTGCCCAGGCCCTGGACTTCATATTGCTCGTCGATGACCGGCGCGCGCCAGGTCTTGCTCCAGTTGGCGAACAGCCCCAGGTGTGGGGTGACGTTCCAGAACAGCGCCAGGCGCGGCGACCAGCCGGTGTAGGTGCGGTCGCTGTAGTTGTGGCCGTAGGACGGATCCGGGTTGTTGTAGTACGGCGCATCATTGCCTTCGCCGCGGTTGCGCACGTGGTCGTAGCGCAGCGATGGGGTGATGGTCACATCCCCGACGGTGACTGCATCCTGCACGAAGAAACTGTTGGTATCGACTTTGCCGTGGGGCATGAAGCCGGGCTGGAAATGCCCATAGTTGTAACGTGCGCTGTTATAGGTGGCACCGGGCATCCACATCTCGGTTTCGCGGATGTGCTTGCGGATCTGCCCACCCACCGTCAGCGCGTGTTGCAACGGCCCGGTGCTGAACAGGCTGACGTTGCGTACGTCCAGGTTCTTGTCGGTGTAGGACGTGTCCATCTTGCGTCCGCCGCTGGCGAGCTGGAAGAACGCGGTGGCGTCGCGCTCGTCCGTCTGTTCGGTGTTGGACTGGGAGTACTTGACGGTCAGGTCCACCAACGGGTTATCCAGCGGTGTGTATTCGTACTTGCCCGACCAGGTGGTGTCGGTGGTGTCGCGTTGGGCCAAAAAGCGTTTCAGTGCGTTTTCATAGCCGTAGCGGTCGATGTTGGCCTGGGTCGGCGGCGTCGGGTAGCTGGCGGCGGAGAACGGTGTCCAGCGGTTGCTGTGGGAGCGCGAGTAGGACAAGCCCACGCTGTGCTCATCGGTGAAGTGCGCGTTGACCTTGAACAACTTGCCATCCACATCCTGTGCCGAGTTGGGCAGGCGCTGGGGGTTGATCGGGTACTGGTTGTTGTCGTTGGGCAGTTTGCCGGCCACCTTCATGTCGCCGCCGTCACGTTGGGTCAGGTAGGCCAGCGCGTCGAAACGGCCGTCGTCGGTGCGGCCATACACGGCACTGCTGTAGACCTGTTCATGGTCGTTGCTGGAGTAGCCATATTTGAGCATGGCGCCGCTGTTGCGGCCGTCCTGGAGCAGGTCGGGGGCGTCCTTGGTGGTCATGTTGACCGTGCCGCCAAAACCGCCGTTGCCGGTGAACGGCGAGTGCGGGCCTTTCTCTACCTCGATGCTTTTGATCAGCTCGGGCTCGATAAACACCGTGCCTTGTTGATAGCGCTCAAAGCCGCTCTTGGTGGCGCCATCGACGGTCAGCGGCACGTCTTCGGCGTCACCGAAGCCCCGGATGTTGATGGTCTGGCCGCCGGGTTTGAGCGAGCCGCCCTGGCTTACGCCGGGCAAGGTCTGCAACAGGCTGGGGATGTTGTTGGACTGGTAGCGGTCGATATCGGCCTGGGTCAGGGTGGAACGGTTGACGGTGGCGGAGTCGACTTCGTTGCCGGTGCCGATCACGCTGAGGGCGTCCAGTTGGATCGCGCCGCTTTGGGTGGTCTTGCCTTCGTCGGGACGCACCACGTAAGTCGTGCCGACTTTGATCAGGGTGAACTCGCCGTTTTGCAACAAGCTGCGAATCGCCACTTCCGGGGTGAAATCACCGCTGAGCGCCGGTGCCTGCGCGTTTTTGAGCAACGTTTCATCGAATAGCAGCTGGATTTTCGCCTGTTGCGCCACCTGGCTCAGGGACAGGGCCAGCGGCTGGGCGGGCAGTTGCAGTTTGAACGACTCAGCCTGGGCACTGAGGCTGAACGCCAGGCAGGTGGCAATGAGGCTGGGTCGAAGAAACAGGTGCGAAGCGTGGCAAGGCGCGCGAAACATGAAATCCCCCGGTGCGGCTGAACAGCCAAAAAGGTGTGCGTATCAAACACAGTCGGGAGGAAGACGGAGCAGGCAAAAAAAACCACACGTGCAAATGCAAAATATTCTCATGTGTGGGTTTTCTACCTTACTTACGTGGTTCGATTCTGACGATGCCATCGGCCGAGGCCACGGTTTTTACCGGCAGCAGGGCGGGTAACGCGTTGAGCAGGGCCTGCGGGTCATTCACATCCAGATTGCCCGAGACCTTCAGTTGCGCAACGGCACGGTTGACCTGCAACGGGGGCTGGGGGCGATAGAGGCTCAGTTCATCGATCAGGCTGGCCAGCTCGCGGTTGCGAAAGGACAGGTGCCCGCTGCGCCAGTCGGCGACCTCATCAGCGGTGAGGGTTTGCTGCTGCACGGTGCCTTTGGCGTATTGGTAGGTGGCGCGTTGCTGGGCGCCAAGCAGGGCCACCGGGCTTTTGGCGTCCGGTTCGAAGGCCACTTGGCCATGGGCGACGCTGACCACCAGTTGCTGCTGGCTGCGCCGCACGTCAAAGCCGGTGCCGACCACCCGTACATTCGCCTCGCCGGCTTGCACGTACAGCGGCCGCTCTTTGTCGGGCGCGACGTCGATGTACAGCTGGCCTTTTTCCAGGTGCAGGATGCGTTGGTAGGCGGTGAAATCCACTTGCAGGCGCGTGTTGGCATTCACATACAAGGTGCTGCCATCCGGCAGGTGCAGGGTGCGCATGCCTTTGGCATGGGCGGCCACCTGGCTGTGGTACAGCTCGCGGGGCGTGCCGATGTGGCTGGTCATCACGGCGCAGACCAAGGCGGCAGCCACGGCCAGGGCAGGGCGCCACACCGAGGGTTTGCGTTGGGGCAGCGGCAGGGGCCTGCTGTGTTGCTGCAACTGGGCGAGGTCGTCCCACAGTTGTTCGAACTCGGCATAGGCGCGGGCATGGGCAGGCTCCGCTTGCCAGGCGGCAAAGGCTTTGCGGTCGGCGCGCCCCAACTCGTTGCGGTTGCGGGCAAACCAACTGGCGGCTTGGGCATCGATCGAGTCACTCGCTTCGATGCCCTGGGCGTCGTTCTCGCTCAGGCGGTTCATTCTGGCTGCTCCGTGCCGGGTGCGTGTTGAAGGCGTCGCTTGCAGTGCAGCAGGGCAAAAGCGATGTGCTTTTCCACCATGCTGGTCGAAATCCCCATGCGCTCGGCGATCTGCGACTGACTCAAGCCTTCGAAGCGGTGCAGCATAAGGGCTTCTCGCCTGCGGGGCGAGAGTTCGGCGAGGACTTCTTTCAACTGATCCAGGCGTTGCACGCGAAGCGCGGCGGCCATGGGGTCGTTTTGCTCGTCGGCGAGTGGCTCGGTGTCCAGGTCGGAAGGAACCGCGTGAGCGGTGTGGCGTACCTTCTGTTTGCGCCAGTGGTCACGCAGCAGGTTGCGCGCCATCTGGAACAGAAACGCCCGTGGTTGCTCGACCTTGGCCCGGTCGCGGTAGCCCAGCCATTGGGTGAAGACATCCTGGGTCATGTCGGCCGCGTCGCTGGCGTTGTCCGTGCGTTTGCGCAGGAAATGCAGGATATCTGCATAAAACCCGCGAAAGGCATCGGCCGACAGCGGGTCGGGCTTGGGACGAGACATGGATATCCTTCTTGACGAAGCGCGCTGTAGAAAAGTCGCGAATGATATCGAGAACTATTGTCATTTGTCTCTATGTAACGAATCTGCAGAGTCAAAATGTGGGAGCAAGCCCCCACATAAGCGTTGTGGTGTCAGCTCAGAAGTGTCTTCAAGTCTTCGATCCCCGCTTTGCCCAATGGGAACACCGGCAACCGTGGATCGCCTACCTCCAACCCGGTCAGACGCAGCCCAGCCTTGATCGTCGCCGGCAACCCGCTCTTGAGGATGAACTCCAGCAGCGGCAACTGGCGATAGAACAGTTCCCGCGCCAGAGTCAGATCATTGGCCAGTACCGCGTCATACAGATCCAGGTTCAATTGCGCGATCAGGTTCGGTGCCGCCGTGCACCAGCCCTTGGCGCCTGCCGCAAAGGCTTCCAGGGCCAACGGGTTGCAACCGTTGTAGAACGGCACGTCGCTGTGCCGGCGCAACTGGTGCATGCGCTGAATATCACCGGTGCTTTCCTTGACCATGTTCACGTTGGCGACCTGCTGGACGATACGCAGGATCAAGTCCACCGACATGTCCGTTCCGCTGGTAGCCGGGTTGTTATAGAGCATGATCGGGATGCCGACGCTGTCGCCGATCGCCGCGTAATGCGCGAGGATCTCCGCCTCGCTGAGTTTCCAGTACGAGGCCGGAAGCACCATTACCACATCGGCGCCATTGGCCTCGGCATAACGGGCGCGGCGCACGGCTTTGGCCGTGGTCAGGTCGGATACGCTGACGATAGTCGGTACGCGCCTGGCGATTTTTGCCAGGCTGTAGGCGCTGACTTCATCCCATTCGGCATCGCTCAGGTACGCGCCTTCGCCCGTGCTGCCCAACGGTGCGATGGCGTGCACGCCACTGTCGATCAAGCGGTCGATGGAGCGGCCCAGGGCGTCGAGGTCGATGCGTTGGCCGTCGGTGCTGAACGGGGTGATGGTGTAGCCGATGATGCCGTGAATGTTTGGGGTGGACATGGGAAGGTCTCCGCTCGAAAAAGAGCAATCAGTTCAGGCAATCGGCGTGTTGACGCAGGTTCTGCCGGGCGTAGTAGTTGAATGCGGCACCAAAGCGCTTGGGCTTGGAAATCCAGTCGTGGGCCTCGCGGCCGAGTTGCGGCAGGATCGGTTTGATGGTGCCCGCCGACATCGCCAGTAGCTGCAATTTGGCCGCGCGTTCGATCAACTGCGCGATCACACAGGCTTCCTCGATGCTTGCCCCGGTGGAGAGCTGGCCGTGGTGCGAGAGCAGAATTGCGCGTTTGTCGCCTAACGCGGTGGTGATGATTTCCCCTTCTTCATTGCCCACCGGTACCCCCGGCCAAGCCTCCAGAAAAGCGCAGTCTTCGTAGAGCGGGCAGAGGTCCATGTGCGACACCTGCAGCGGTACTTCCAGCATCGACAGCGCAGCGACGTGGGTCGGGTGCGTGTGGATAATGCAGTTCACATCCGGTCGTCCACGGTACACCCAGGTGTGAAAGCGGTTGGCCGGGTTGGGGATGCCATGACCTTCCAGGACTTCAAGGTCTTCGTTGACCAGCAACAGGTTGCCGGCAGTGATCTCATCAAAGCCCAGGCCCAGTTGCTGGGTGTAGAACGTGCCGGGGGTGGGCCCGCGCGCGGTGATCTGCCCGGCCAGGCCGGAGTCGTGGCCGTGCTCGAACAGGATGCGGCACGTGAGCGCCAGCTTTTGCCGGTCGGTCCACGTATTATCCGCCAGGGTGTTTTGCATCTGGGTCAGCGCTTGCTTGACCAGTTGGTCTTTGGGGAGTGCTAATGTCTTGGCCATATCGGTGTCCTTTGGGTAAGTGCAAATGACACTAAAGATGCTATATGACACAAAGTGTCATTGGCAAGCGCCGCTTTCGCTTTACTGCAGGGATTAATCGCAGCAAATGTCTATCCGTTTGAAATTATTGAGAAAAAAACTTGGCATAACCCTTGAGGCCTTGGCTGAAAAATCCGGGATGACCAAGAGTTACCTGTCCAAGGTCGAGCGCGGGCTGAACACGCCGTCGATCGCCGCCGCGTTGAAACTGGCCAAGGCGTTGAACGTGAAGGTCGAAGAGTTGTTCAGCGAAGACAGTGTGAACCTCGACAGCTACAGCCTGGTGCGCAGTCACGAGCGGCCGGACACTTCGCCGGGGTATGCCGTGTTGGCCCGTCAGGTCAGTGAGCGTAGCCTGCTGCCGTTCATCATCTACCCGCCGGCGGAGTTCACCGACAAGACCTTCAAGGAGCACGTGGGGGAGGAGTTTCTGTTCGTGCATGAAGGCCGGGTGGAAGTGGATTTCATGAACGAACGGGTGATTCTGGAGCGGGGAGACGCGCTGCATTTCAACGCGCAGAAACCCCACCGACTTCGATCGGTTGGAGACGTGCAGGCGCAGTTGCTGGTCGTCGTTCACAGCGCCGAAGAGTGACCACGGCAGTGACTTGCAATGCACTTCAGTGTGGGAGGGGGCTTGCTCCCGATGACGGTGTGTCATTCACAGCTTTACTGACTGATCCACCGCTATCGGGAGCAAGCCCCCTCCCACAGTGGATCGCCTTTGTTCTGGATATCAGCGTTCCACAGGGACTGACAGCGCCGGATCGCCCAATGGATGCGTGCGCGCCGCGAAGAACTTCAGCGCCACTCCGGTGCCCTCGAACAACGCTGAATACCGGCGCTTCTGCTGGCGGATGAACCCGTCACTGCGCCCCGACACCGAGATCGCCAGGGTCGTGAGCTTCGCCTGGCGAATCGCATCCACCAGGTGCTTATCCTGCGCTCCCAGCTCATGGCCAAAAATGCACAGCGCCCCTGCATGGCCGAGCAACTGCTCGTAGCAGAACGACAGGTAGTCCGAACTGCGGATGGTCTTGAGCTTCTCCTCAACCTTGCCTTCGTTGACGAACAGCGGCACGTCATCAAGGGTCTTGATCGTGTTGTTGATCGCGAAGCTGCTGAGCAAGGTGCTGTCGGTGGAGGCCAATTTGCGCGCCGTGCCATCGAGGTTGCGCACCAGATGCAGGCCGCCGTGCAGGTAGAGGATGCGTGTGGCGTCGGTGTGGGTGTGGCGCAGGTCGAAGCTGGCATCCACGCCGCGAAACAGATCATCAATGCCCGGCGTGTGCAGGATCGCCCAATAGTTGAGCAGGTCGTAGTTGCTGGTGAATACGGTCGGGTAGCGTGCCAGCTCTGCGTTGATCGTCGCCAGCGTCGAGGGCTGCACCAGTCGCCAGGGGATGTGTACGGCATGGATGGTGTTGATCAGCGCTTCCTTGATCGCGTAGTAGCGATTACGCGGCGCCGCCGAGCTGACGGCCAGGGCTTTGTTGACCCGGCTGGTGGTTTTCAGCGCGCCCAGGGCCTGCTCGAAACTGCGGGTTTGCAAGGCGTCGAACACGCTGAGTTCGGATTGGCTCAGGGGCTTTTCTTCAACGGTGCGGGCGTTTTCGAACAGCGAGTCGTAGGCGAAGTCTTCCCAGATCGTGCGGCTGGCGCCGTTGCCGATCAGAATCGCGCTGAAGTCTATGGCGCTGCGTACCGCGCTCCAGTCTTCGAGGTGGGCGTCAATATCCTGGAAATCCTTCATTGCGGCGGGTCTACTCAAATCGGCGGGTGGGTGACTTTATCACGAGCCGGCGTTGATCCTGATCAAGATGCCTCAAGCCACGGCGGTTGATCCTGTTGGCATAACGCCTCTGAGGATTTGCCATGAGCAGTACCTTCTTCATTCCCGCCGTCAACATCATGGGCAGCGACTGCCTCGACGAAGCCATGACCGCCATCCGCAACTACGGCTTTCGCAAGGCGCTGATCGTCACCGACGCAGGGCTGGCCAAGGCGGGCGTCGCCAGCATGATCGCCGAAAAGCTGGCGATGCAGGACATCGACTCGCTGATCTACGACGGCGCCAAGCCCAACCCGAATGTGGAAAACGTCGAGAAAGGCCTGGCGCTGCTGGAGGCCAATGCCTGCGATTTCGTGGTGTCCCTGGGCGGTGGTTCGCCCCATGACTGCGCCAAGGGCATTGCGTTGTGCGCCACCAACGGCGGGCATATCGGTGACTACGAGGGCGTCGACCAGTCGAGCAAGCCGCAACTGCCGCTGGTGGCTATCAACACCACCGCCGGCACCGCCAGCGAGATGACCCGCTTCTGCATCATCACCGACGAAACCCGCCATGTGAAAATGGCCATCGTCGACCGCAACGTCACGCCGCTGCTGTCGGTCAACGACCCGGCGCTGATGGTCGGCATGCCCAAGGGCCTCACGGCCGCCACCGGCATGGACGCCTTGACCCACGCCATCGAGGCCTACGTGTCCACCGCCGCCAACCCGATTACCGATGCCTGTGCGATCAAGGCCATCGAACTGATCAGTGCCAACCTGCGCCTGGCGGTACGTGACGGCAGTGACAAGGCTGCGCGGGAAAACATGGCGTATGCGCAATTTCTCGCCGGCATGGCCTTCAACAATGCGTCTTTGGGGTATGTGCATGCCATGGCCCATCAGCTGGGCGGCCTGTATGACCTGCCGCACGGGGTTTGCAACGCAGTGCTGTTGCCCCACGTACAAAGTTTCAACGCGAGTGTCAGTGCCAGGCGCTTGAGCGACGTGGCGCGTGCGTTGGGCGCCGACATCAAGGGCAATTCGCCGGAAGAGGGCGCCCAGGCGGCCATCGCGGCCATCCGCGCCTTGGCGCAGGATGTCGAGATCCCGGCCGGGTTGCGGGAGTTGGGCGCCAAGTTGCAGGACATCCCACTGCTGGCCGCCAACGCGTTGAAGGATGCCTGCGGCCTGACCAACCCTCGGCGGGCCGACCAGCGTCAGATCGAGGAGATTTTCCGCAGCGCGTTCTGAATCGGGCGGTGGTGAGCTGCAAGCGGTAAGCTACAAGTCGATCTGCATTCAACTTGAGCATGAAGCTTGCGGCTTGCCGCTGAGGTCCCGTTATGAGAGTTCTGCTATTCGGCGCCACCGGCATGGTCGGCCAGGGCGTGTTGCGCGAGTGCCTGCTGGCGGCCGACGTTCAGGAAGTGGTCGCCGTGGGGCGTACGCCGTTGACCCTGGAGCACGGCAAGCTGCACCAGGTATTGCACAGCGATATGCTGGATTTCCAACCGTTGGAGAACCTGCTGCAAGGGTTTGATGCGTGTTTCTTTTGCCTGGGCGTCTCATCGGCGGGCATGGATGAAACCCGCTACACCCACCTGACCTATGACTTGACGCTGGTGGCCGCCAGCACCCTGGCGCGGCTCAATCCGCAGATGACGTTTATCTACGTGTCCGGCGCCGGCACCGACAGCTCCGAGGCGGGCAAGTCGATGTGGGCCCGGGTCAAGGGCAAGACCGAAAATGCGTTGCTGCGCCTGCCGTTCAAGGCGGTGTACCTGTTCCGGCCTGGGGTGATCCAACCGTTGCATGGTGTGCGCTCGAAAACGCCGCTGTACCAATCGTTCTATAGCGTGCTCGACCCGCTGCTGTCGTTCGTTCGCCGGGTCAAACCCAATTGGGTGGTGAGTACCGAGACCGTCGGCCAGGCGATGCTCGCGGCAGTGCGTCATGGCGCGCCACAGGCGGTAGTGGAGCAGGCCGCGATCCATCGCCTGGCCGCCGAGCGCCACTGATGTTGCACAAGAGCCTGGTGCGGCGCCTGGACCTGATCACCCTGCAACTGTTCGTTGCCGTGTTTGAAGAAGGCACGTTGACCCGTGCCGCCGCGCGGGAAGCCATCGCGGTGTCGGCGGCCAGCAAGCGCTTGATGGAGTTGGAACAGGTGCTGGGCGTCAGTCTGTTCGTGCGTCGGGCCAAGGGCATGGACCTGACGGCGGCCGGTGAGACGTTGCTGCACCATGCGCGGCAGATGCTGTTCAACGTCGAAAAAATGGGCCTGGAGCTGGGCGAGCACAGCCACGGCGTGCGCGGCTATGTGCGGATGCTGGCCAACCTGTCGGCGATCATTCAGTTCCTTCCGGAAGACTTGCGGGATTTTTCCGAGTTGCATCCTGAAGTCAAAACCGACCTTGAAGAACGCCCCAGCAATGGTGTGGTGCAAGGCGTGTTGGATGGTGTGGCGGACCTGGGCATCTGCTCCAGCGACACCGACACCAAGGGCTTGCCGCGTGTGGTGTACCGCCGCGACAAACTGGTGGTGCTGATGCCCGCGGACCATCCGTTGGCGGCCCGCAAATCCCTGGCCTTCGCCGAAACCCTGGGCAGCGATTACGTCGGCCTGCATTCGGCCAGCTCGATCAATATGCGCACCCACGCGGCCGCTCGCGAGGCAGGCCAGATGCTGCGCCTGCGGATCCATGTGCCGGGTTTTGACGCGATGTGCCGGATGGTCCAGGCCAATATGGGGATTGGCATCCTGCCGCAGAAGGCTTTTGAATTGTTTGGTCGCGCACTGGGTCTGCATGCCGTGCCGCTGACCGATGACTGGTCCGATCGCAGCCTGATCCTGGTGGTCCGGGATGAAGTGCAGCTCTCGCCGGTTAGCCGCTTGCTCTTTGACTACCTGAGTCACTCGGCGGGGGCTGACAGATAATTCGCGGTTCGTTCGCGTTTCGCGAACGCTCCTTGCCAACTGACGGTTGGCTTTCTGCTCTCAGAGTCCTCTAGCCTTGGCGCACATTCCAAGAACAAGAGGTACACCCCATGACGGCTCCCCTGAGCGGTATCAAGGTGATCGAGATCGGTACGCTGATCGCCGCGCCGTTTGCCGCACGGCTGATGGCCGAGTTTGGCGCCGAGGTGATCAAGATCGAAGCCCTGGGCCAGGGCGATCCGCTTCGCAAGTGGCGAAAGCTGCACGAAGGCACGTCGCTGTGGTGGTACCTGCAATCGCGCAACAAGAAGTCGTTGGCCCTGGATCTGAAGTCCGTTGAAGGCCTGGGCGTGATCAAACAACTGCTCGGCGACGCCGACGTCCTTATCGAGAACCTGCGCCCCGGCGGCCTGGAAAAACTCGGCCTGGGCTGGGACGTGTTGCACGCGCTCAACCCCAAGCTGACTCTGGTGCGCATTTCCGGTTATGGCCAGACCGGCCCTTACCGTGACCGCCCGGGTTTCGGCGCGATTGGCGAAGCCATGGGCGGCATCCGCTACACCACCGGCAACCCGGATTCACCGCCGGCGCGGGTGGGAGTTAGCCTGGGGGATTCCCTGGCGTCCTTGCACGCGGTGATCGGCGCGCTGATGGCCTTGCTGCGGGTCAAGACCGGCCAGGGCGACGGGCAGATTGTCGATGTGTCCCTCGCCGAAAGCGTGTTCAACCTGATGGAAAGCCTGGTGCCTGAATACGACATGCTCGGCCATGTGCGTGAGCGCAGCGGCGGTGCCTTGCCGGGCATCGCACCGTCCAATACCTACCTCACCGCCGACGGCGCCTATGTGGTGATTGCCGGCAACAGCGACCCGATCTACAAGCGCCTGATGACCACCATCGGCCGCGCCGATCTGGCCGAGGCGCCGGAGTTTGCCCACAACGATGGCCGTGCGGCGAAAAGCGGCGTGCTGGATGCGGCCATTACCCACTGGACCAGCAGCCGGCCTATCGAGCAGGTGCTCAGCGCCCTGGAGGCCGCCGAAGTGCCGGCCGGGCGTATCTACTCGGTGGCCGACATCGTCAGCGACCCGCATTACCAGGCACGCGACATGCTGCTCAAGGCCGAGCTGCCCGGCGGTGTGTCGGTGAAGATGCCCGGCATTGTGCCCAAGCTGTCGGAAACGCCCGGCGCAATCAACTGGCAAGGTCCGACCCTGGGCCAGCATACGGATGACATCCTTGGCAGCCTGGGTTTGACGGTTGCCGATATCCAACGTCTGAAAACCTCGGGAGTGGTGCAATGATCACTGACTATTCGGCTGGGCTGATCGTGCAGGAAGTGTCCCCGCGCGACGGCCTGCAAATCGAGCCGACCTGGGTGGCGACGGCCGACAAGATCGCGTTGATCGACCAGCTTTCCCAGGCTGGATTCTCGCGCATCGAAGCCGGTTCATTTGTCTCCCCCAAAGCCATCCCCGCATTGCGCGACGGTGAGCAGGTGTTCCAAGGCATTCAACGCAAAGCCGGGGTTATCTACGTAGCACTGATCCCCAACCTCAAGGGCGCTCAGCGCGCCATCGACTCGCGCGCCGACGAATTGAACCTGGTGATGTCCGCCAGCCAGACCCACAACCTGGCGAATATGCGTATGCGGTGCGAGGCATCGTTGGCGGCGTTCGGCGATATCACCCGCTTTGCCGCCGATTACCCGGTGCGCCTCAATGGCAGTATCGCCACCACGTTCGGCTGCCCGTTCGAAGGCAGGATTGATGAAGACCGTGTACTGGAAATTGTCGACGCTTATCAGGCGCTCGGCATTCGCGGGATCAGCCTTGCCGACACCACCGGCATGGCCAACCCGCGCCAGGTGGAACGTCTGGTCAAGCGCGTATTGCAGCGCGTGCCCGCCAGCGATCTGACCCTGCACTTTCATAACACCCGTGGCCTGGGTTTGTGCAATGTGCTGGCCGCCTACGAGGCCGGTGCCCGGCGCTTTGACGCGGCCCTGGGCGGGCTCGGCGGGTGCCCGTTTGCGCCGGGCGCGTCGGGCAATATCTGCACCGAAGACCTGGTCAACCTGTGTGAGGAAGTCGGCATTCACACCGGCATTGATCTGCCGCATCTGCTGAACATATCCCGTCGCCTGCCGGCGTTGCTGGGTCATGAATTGCCCGGTCAAGTGGCCAAGGCCGGGCGCAACTGTGACCTGCACTCACCCCCGGATCACATCGCCACGTTGTAACCCTGTACCAGACAACAAAAACAATCGGGCGCCTATGAGCTGCCCGCTGGAGAGAAACCATGAGCACTAATACGTTGGAGGCCGGCGCGAGCGCGGCCGGAGCAATCGATCCGATCAAGGCGGTGGTCAACAAGGTCGCCTGGCGCCTGATGCCGTTGATCATGGTCTGCTATCTATTTGCTTTTTTCGACCGTATCAACATCAGCTTCGCCAAGTTCCAGTTGCAGGCCGACCTCGGCTTGAGCAACACCGCATACGGCCTGGGGGCCGGCTTGTTTGTCGTGGGTTATGTGCTGTTTGAAGTGCCGAGCAACATGATGCTCTACAAGGTCGGCGCAAGGCGCTGGATCGCACGCATCATGCTGTCCTGGGGGCTGGCGACGGCGGCCATGGTGTTCGTCACGGCCGAGTGGCAGTTCTACGCCCTGCGTTTTCTGATCGGCGCCATGGAGGCCGGTTTTGCCCCAGGCGTGCTGTATTACCTGACCCTCTGGTTCCCCCAGGATTTCCGTGGGCGTATCACCTCGATGCTGTTTTTGGCTTCGGCCTTTGCCGGGCTGATCGGCGCGCCGTTCTCCGGGCTGGTATTGGGCCACATGGATGGCGTGCTGGAGATGCGCGGCTGGCACTGGCTCTTCCTGCTGGGCGGCCTGCCCTGTGTGGTGCTGGCGTGGCTGGTACTGACGCAGTTCAAGGACCGCATCGAGGATGCGCCCTGGTTGAACAGCGACGAAAAGGCATTGCTCTCAAGCCGTATCGCGGTGCATGAGGTGCATCAAAAAGGCTCTCTGCTGCAGGCCTTGCGAATTCCCGGTTTCCTGATGCTGGGCTTGATTTACTTCCTGATCCAGGTGGCGTCCTATGGCCTGAATTTCTGGGCGCCGCAATTGATCCGCAGCACGGGGATCGAAAGTTCGGTAGTGATCGGCCTGCTGACTGCTGTTCCCTATATTTGCGGAGCCATCACCATGGTAGTGGTGGGGCGCTGGTCGGACGCGACGGGGGAGCGGCGCAAGTTTGTCAGTGGCCTGGTCGCGTTAGGCGCGGTAGGGTTCTTCTGCGCCGGGATCTTCGATGATCACACCACCTTCCTGATCATTGCCCTGGGGCTGCTGGGTGCGGGTATCATCGCCTCGATCCCCACCTTCTGGACGTTGCCGCCCAAGCTGTTGGCAGGTGCCGGGGCAGGGGCCGCCGGCGGGATTGCCTTGATCAATACCCTGGGGCAACTGGGGGGTATTGTCAGCCCGGTGATGGTCGGTCGGATCAAGGACATGACGGGCAGTACCACTCCGGCTCTCTACGTGATTGGTGTCTGTGCACTGATCGCTGCCGCGCTGCTGCTGTGGGGGTTGCCGCAAAAGCTGCGGACCTCCGACAAGCGCTGACGAATGCTCACGCAGCGTCCGAGGTCAGGCGGGCGCTGCGTTGCATTCAATTGGATAGCAGGAAAACACCATGCTTTCTGGCCTCAACCATCTGACGCTCGCCGTTACCGACCTGCACCGCAGCGTCAGTTTCTATCATGAGTTGTTGCAGCTTCGGCTCGACGCCACCTGGGATAACGGCGCCTACCTCTCACTCCCCGGTTTGTGGCTGTGCCTGTCGCTCGACCCTTCGCGCTCCGTGGGCGCGATGGCTGAATACACCCACTACGCTTTTACCGCACATCCAGATGACTTCAGCGAGGTGGTGGCGCGCCTGCGTGCTGCCGGTGTGCAAGAGTGGCGCGACAACCGCAGTGAAGGCGCGTCGTTTTATTTTCTCGACCCTGACGGCCATAAGCTTGAAGTGCATGTCGGCGACTTGGCGTCGCGTCTGCAAGCCTGCCGCACCCAGCCTTATGCCGGAATGAAGTTTTACCCGTAGCGGCAGAACGTGCAGAATCGATCCACCTCAACCCTCTGCCAGAGTCGTGCCCATGACCCCGTCCTTGCTGCTCGCCGTCCTCGCTTCGGGTTTTATCTACGGTATTACGCCAGGGCCGGGTGTCCTGGCCGTGTTCGGGATTGGCGCCGCACGTGGCCGCCGCGCCGGGGCGGGGTTTCTCGGCGGACATCTGCTCGGGGATGTGGTGTGGTGCAGCACCGCGCTGATCGCCATCGTCGGTGCAAAGGAAGTGGGCAGCAGTGCCTTTGATGTATTGGGCGTACTCAGCGGCCTGTATCTGTTCTGGCTCGGTTGGCGCGCGATTCGTACCCAGGTTCGCAGCAGCGATGCGCCGCAAGGCGCCGCTCGGCATCCGTTCCGGCACGGCATTCTGTTCGGTTTGACCAACCCCAAGGCTTACCCGGTGGCGGTCGCAACGTTTACCGCGTTGTTGTCCAGCCGCGCCGAATTGCTCACATGGTCGATGCTGCCGTGGCTGATTGTCCTCAGCTTTCTGGGCGGCCTGCTGGCCTATGCGATCCTGATCGGCGTGGTCGGCGCCCAGCGCGTGCGCACGGTCTATCAGCGCCATGAAATCCTGATCACCCGGCTCTGCGGCGTGATGTTCATCGGCTTTGCCATCAATGCTCTGGCGCATGCGTTGCCGGGGCTGTTCGGCAGCAAGCCGGCGTGACCTACCGACGACCGTTCGTCGCACTGAGCAGGTTTTTCTAAACCTTTGCCGCCCGGAAAATTCGAATTGAGGGCGGGGCCGCGTTGCCCCGCCCCTATTTTTGCCCTGGAGGAACCTATCATGAGCCGCATGGCTATCCGGTTACGCACCGCCAGTTTCGCGATGCTGCTGGGCCTCGGCGCCAGCAATGCTTTCGCCCAGTCGCCTGCTGAATTCATCGAGCAGGCTTCGGCCAAAGGGATGGCCGATATCGAAACCAGCCGCATGGCCCACGCTAAGACCTCATCCCAGGAAATCAAGGATTACACCATTGAGGTGATCAACGAACGGACCCTGGCCAACCAGCATTTGGCGGCGATCGCCAAGAAGCTCGACCTGCCCGTGGCGCCACGGGAGAAAATCGTCGATAAAGCCGAAACCCTGATGCCGCAACTCAAGGACGGTGACTCCTTTGACGCCGCTTATACCGCGCAGCAGGTCAAGGAAAATGAAGACGCCATTGCGCTGTTCAAACAGGAAGGCGCGGCGTCGGACGTACCGGAAATAAAAGCCCTGGTCGATGAGACGCTGCCCAAGTTGGAGGAGCGTCTGCAGAAAGCCCGGGCGCTGGCGTCGACCTATGGCAAGGGCCATCAAGGCGACGGTTGAAGCCTTGGCCGGCAATGAAAAACGGCGGTTGGAGTTTCTCCAACCGCCGTTTTTTTTCAGGCCTGATTCAAATCGGTATGGGCGCGCGCCGTATCGTCGCCATTCTCACCACAACTGTCGTTCAGGTTGACGGTGCCGGTGTTGCCAATGCTGCGGTACTGCTTGCGCAGTTTTTCCAGCTCTTTGCGGTCCAGGCCCTCCAGGCTCAACACCGCATTTTGCGCATCTTTGGACACGCGCAGCAGCTCATCGATTTTGATATGCAGAATGTCATTGTCGCGGTTTTGCGTGTTCTGGATCAGGAACACCATCAGGAAGGTGATGATGGTGGTCGAGGTGTTGATGATCAGTTGCCAGGTGTCGTTGTAGTGAAAGTACGGGCCGCTGAGGCTCCAGAGGAAAATCAACGCGACCGCCGCGTAAAATGTCCGGGCACTGCCTGCCCAGCGGGACAGGGTTTGGGAGACTGCAGAAAATTTCATGGCCGTGTTCCTTGAATCGTGGTGATGAAAGATGGACCACGGCGTTTCGTTGAAATTTCTTTTAACAATTGATGCGATGACCCAGCGGTTACAGCACCTTCGTCAAGTGCCTCAAAACGCCAGTTCGGCCTGGCCGACGCCTTCCAGCGCGAGCAGATATTGCTTGGCCTCAAGCCCCCCGGCGAACCCGGTCAGCCCGCCGGATGCGCCGATCACCCGATGGCAGGGCGCGATGATCGAGATCGGATTACGCCCGTTGGCAGCACCCACCGCGCGCACGGCTTTCGGGTTGCCGATCTGCCGGGCAATCTGGCTGTAGCTGCGGGTTTCGCCAAAGGGAATGGTCAGCAGCGCCTGCCAGACCTGCTTCTGAAAATCCGTGCCGGTGAAGTCCAGTTCCAGCTCGAAACGGTTGCGGGTGCCGGCGAAGTATTCCTTCAACTGGCGTTCGGCCTCCAACAGCACCGGGCTGTCATTGGCTTCCTGCAATTGACCCAGGCGTACACGGTTGGCACGCTCGGTTTCCCACAGGATGGCACTGAGTTTGCCATTGCGCGCCACCAGGGTGAGCTGGCCGACGGGGGAGGGCATGAGCTTGTATTCGTAAGGCATGATCGGGCTCCTGAGGGTAAAAGGTACGACGCTACTGTAAGTCCCTCGACCCGACTGAAAACTACGATTCTTGCGCTCGAATTCTGCGGCAGTCTAGGTGTTCCAGTAAACCCAATGGGCATAGTGTGGGTAAACATACAGCCAGGACACCCAATAAAGCGCCATGAGGACCGATGCATTCGCCGTCAACACCCATGAGATGACATTGAGCACAATGACCACCCAGGCGAGTCGCGTCACACGTCGGCTGGCGTAGCGCCGGGCTCGCCAAACGCCATAGGCGGAGGCTGCAATCGAGCCGAGCGACAGGAGCATCCCCAACGGGAATGGCAGCTTCACCCAGGCCACCAATAGCGGCAATACCAATACCCAACCCACCATTTGGCGCAGTATGGGTGTTGGTGTGCGTTGTCCGGGTTCAAGCATGGCGCTGATCCTTCCTTCAGGCTGGCGAGTAGACATGATCAACATGCCAGTGCGCCGTGGCATTCAGATATTTCCGAGTGATCGTTGGCGCTGCTGTTGCCACACCTTCAGCGCCGCCTAGTCGCAGCTAAGCCGAGCGCGGGTCTGCAGGGTCTCCTCGATGACGGCGAGAAAGGCTTCAACCAAGCCACTTTTTGTTTCACTCGAAGTCAGTACCAACAATTGGGCACACGCATCCACTTCCACCAACGGCCGGTACGTCACGCCTTTGTTCATCAGGCTTTGTGTGCATTCCGGCACCAGTGCCACGCCTTGACCGGCTGCCACCAGGGCAATGATCGAGGTGATCTGCCGTCCGGTCGGGCCGGCGCGCAAGGGGACGCCGTGGTGCCGGTAAAGCTGCTCGATGGACTGGTTCAGCCCCGATCCATAATCCGGCGGAAACAGGATCAACGGGTAAGCGCTCAATTGCGCCAGGCTGACCTGTGGCTGGAGCGCCAGGGAGCTGTCGCTGGAGACGGCCGCCACCAATCGTTCTTCGCCCAATGACCGGGCTTGGACGTCTGGGGCCTGTGGCTGCAGGCGACTCAGCCCGATATCCAGCCGCCCATCCGCCACCTGCGCGCCCAGACTACCGGAGGCGCACTCCACCAAGGTCAGTTGCACGTCGGGAAAACGCTGGGCGAACGCCTGGATCGTCTGGCTGAACAGATCCGACAAAGCGATTGAGCTGACATAGCCCAATGCCAACTGCCCGGCGGTGCCGGCGGCCAATTTGCCGGCGATCACTTGGGCCAGCTCAACCTGTTCCAGCACACCACGGGCATAGGGCAGAAACGCACGGCCCGGGGCGGTGAGGGTCACCCTGCGGCTGGTGCGGTCGAACAGCTTGAAACCCAACTCCGCTTCCAGCGCCGAGATCTGCCGGGTCAGCGGTGGCTGGGCCAGATGCAGGCGCAGGGCGGCGCGGCCGAAGTGCAATTCTTCGGCGACCGTCAGAAAGTAACGCAGCTTGCGTAGGTCAAGCATCCTGGTCCTTGGGTATTGATCGGTCGGAAATCGGTATTGGTCTCGATCCTGCCGCCCATTCTATAAAGGCAGGACAAAATAAAACGAGATGTTTCATGAAACCGCGCCTGCATTGTGCCCGCCTTGCCCTGTTTTTGTGTGGGTGCGCGGCGTTTCTCAACCTCTATGCAACCCAGAGTATTCTCCAGACCTTTGCCGTGCAGTTTCAGATCAGCGCCAAGGCGGCGGGGTGGAGCATCACGGTGACGACCCTGGCCGTGGCCATCACCGCGCCTTTCGTCAGTCGCCTGACCGGGCGTTTCGAACAACGCACGGTGATCGCTGTGGCCGCGTTGTTGCTGGCAGTGCCAGCGTTGATGACGGCGTATGCCGACAGCTTCGCCGAAGTGCTGGCGTGGCGATTCGTCGAAGGCATGTTGATCCCGGTGGTGTTTGCCACCAGCGTGGCGTATATCGGCGATCGCTGGAGCGGCGGTACGGTGACTGAAGTCACCAGCCTCTATGTGGCGGGCACCGTGTTGGGCGGGTTTGCCGGGCGCTTCGTCACGGGGGTGATCACAGAATATGTGGGCTGGCGCGAGGCCTTTGAGTGGCTGGCGGTGCTGAGCTTGATGGTGGGCGGGTTTGTCCAGTTTCTATTGCCCGCCAATCGGCCACGGGCGGTGCAGTTGAAAGCCACCGCAGCGGGCGTCTTTCGCCTACCGTTGTTGGCGGCCTACGCCGTAGGTTTTTGCGTGCTGTTTTCACAGGTTGCGGCGTTTACCTACGCGGGTCTCTACCTGGGCTTGGCGCCTTACCATCTCGGGCCTGCCGCCTTAGGCGCACTCTACATGGTCTTCCTGCTGGCCCTGGTGGTGATTCCCCTTGCCGGCCGTCTTGGCAAGGCCCGGCCCCATGCCGAGCTGCTGAGTGTTGCTGTCGTGCTCGGCGCCACGGGTTCGGCACTGACCCTGTTGCCGCCCTTGTGGTGCATTGTGGTGGGGCTGGCCCTCAGTTCCACCGGGGTATTTCTCGCGCAGACCGCCGCCAATGCCTTCACGGCTGCCAGTGCCCGTGACAACAAGGCTGGCGCGGTGGGGGCCTACCTCACGTTTTATTACCTGGGCGGCAGTTGTGGCGCCATCATCCCTGCATTGCTCTGGGAGCAATGGGGCTGGCCCGGTTGCGTGAGCCTGATTATCGGTGTGCAACTCCTCACCCTGCTGATCGCCCAGACCGGCTGGAAGCCCCTTACGCCTGAACGGGTCCCGACACCATGAACGATATGGTCGCCTTGCCTGCAACCGAACGATCCTCGCGCCGTCGTTCGCTCATCGCCGGTTGCGGCGCCCATGCGGTACACGATGGCCTCACTGATGTCATCTATGTACTGCTGCCGATCTGGCAAACCCAGTTCGCGTTGTCCTACGCCCAGATCGGCCTGTTGCGCGGCGCCTATTCCGGGACGATGGCGGTGTTCCAACTCATGGCCAGCCGTGCGGCCAAGCGCTGGGGGCGCATGCCGATGCTGGTGGGCGGTACGGCGCTGGCAGGTGCCGCTTATTTGTTGGTCGGGCAAGCCACCGGCCTCGGCCTGTTGCTGCTAGCGCTGCTGCTCGGCGGCCTGGGCGCCAGCGCCCAACACCCGCTGGCGTCCTCGATGATCACCGACGCCTACGAGGATGGCGGTGGCGTCAAGCAAGCGCTGTCCCAGTACAACTTCTCCGGCGACATCGGCAAAACCCTGATTCCGGGGCTGATCGGCCTGCTGCTGACCGTGGTCAGTTGGCGTGCCAGTGCCACACTGCTGGGCTTGCTGGGGCTGCTGGCGGCTGGGCTGTTGTGGTGGTTGATCCCTGGCCAGTCTTCTCTACCCACGTCGAGTCAAAAGGCGAAGCCCCTCACCGGCAACGGGTCCGCCACGGGCCTGCGCGCACTGATCCTCACCGGCACTCTCGACAGCGCCGTGCGCATGGGGTTTCTCACGTTCCTGCCGTTCCTGCTGCAAGCCAAAGGCGCCGGTACGGCGGGCATTGGCTTGGCACTGACGCTGCTGTTTATCGGCGGCGCGTTCGGCAAGCTCTTTTGTGGCTACCTCGGCGCCCGTATCGGCATGATGAAAACTGTATGGCTGACGGAAACCAGCACCGCGCTGCTGATCGTCGCGGCGGTCTACCTGCCACTGGCCGGGTTGATGGTGATGCTGCCGGTGCTCGGTCTGGTGCTCAATGGCACCTCTTCGGTGTTGTACGGCGCCGTGCCGGACCTGGCGAGCGCGGGCAAGCGGGAACAGGCGTTCGCGCTGTTCTATACCGGCACCATTGGGGGCGGAGCACTGGCACCGGTGGTGTTGGGTGGCGTGGGGGATGCGCTGGGCGTGCCGGTTGCGGTGATGGTGTTGGCAGGGGTGTTGTTAGTGACGTTGCCGTTGGCTTGGGTGGTGCAGCGGGGGGCGGCTCAAATGATTGAGTGATGGGCAGTGTGTCCCGCTCGGGCAAACAGATCGATACCCAGGGAGTGGAGTGCTTTGAGTACGCTTTCAACGCGAGGTTTTGCGCCGGGAGCAAGGGCTTTGTAGAGGCTCTCACGGCCCATGCCCGCTTCAGCGTTAACCTTTGTCATTCTTTAGCCACATAGCTGATGGCGCGAAGAAACGCTTCATTGTCACCGTCGGCCCTAGCGTAGGGCAAAAAAAACCGGCCTCAAAGGGCCGGTTTTTTCAGGCATCCTGCGTCAAAAAACAACCTGACGTGGAGCGCGAATTTGAGTGGAGCGGGTAGAGGGAATCGAACCCTCGTCGGAAGCTTGGGAAGCTACTGTTCTACCATTAAACTATACCCGCTCAGAGCGGCTGACTTTGTACCAGATGTTCGCCGGGATTTGAAGTTTTTCTTCAAAAATGTGTGGGTTACGTAAGTCGACGACTGGATCCACTGTAGGAGCACGCGTGCCTGTGGCGAGGGAGCTTGCTCCCGCTGGGGGCGACGCGCTCCTAAAATAAAAATAGTCGGGCTGCTTCGCACCCCAGCGCAAGCAAGCTTGCTCGCCACAGTAAGCGATATTTCAAATTGCCAAGGCATGCTGCGTCTGGTCCCGTTGGTAGCGCAATCGACTGGCCTGACGCTCTGGCTTGAGGAAGCCCACCACCGCATTCCGAGTGTCCCGGCATGCGGCCTTGTGCTCCATGTCCAGGAAGTGCCCGGTCGCCTGGATGGTGCTGAAGCTGCTGTTCGCCACGTGTTGACCGAACAACGTGGCGTCCTGGGCGCTGGTGTATTCGTCCCATTCGCCATTCACAAACAGCACCGGAATGTCGATCTGTTTGGCCGCCTTGAGGTAGCACAACCGGTCGCTGTTCAACACCTGGCTGATGTGAAAGTGCATCTGCCCATATTCGTGCTCGGCCAGGCTGCTCACGTGCTTGTAGTTGAAGCGTTTGAACAGCGATGGCAGGTGTTTGCCGATGGTGCTGTTGACCAGGTGGCCGACGTTGTGACGGTCGAGGTTGCCGAGGTAGTCGACGCCGCGTTCAAGGTAATCGCGCATGGGCGCGTTGATCACTGGGGAAAACGAGCTGATCACCGCTTTTTCCACACGGCGTGGGCGGTGGGCAAGGGCGACCAGCGTGGCGGCACCGCCCCAGGAGAACGACAGCACGTGCTCAGCGGCGAAGTGGTCGATCAGCTCCAGCAGGATCTGGCCTTCGACTTCTTTCGTCAGCATGCGCTCATGGCGGTTATGGATTTTGGAGCGGCCAGCGTAGGGCTGGTCGTACAAAACCACATTGAATTGCGGGTACAGGCTTTTCACGGTTTGGGCGAAAGAT
The DNA here is from genome assembly GCF_050312585.1 of Pseudomonas sp. R19M. Lineage (NCBI taxonomy): Bacteria > Pseudomonadati > Pseudomonadota > Gammaproteobacteria > Pseudomonadales > Pseudomonadaceae > Pseudomonas > Pseudomonas sp. R19M. The sequence continues at coordinate 26,539 of NZ_JBNPJV010000016.1, read as the reverse complement.
GCCGTGGTGGCCATGGAGCCGTTGACCAGGATGATGGTCTTGTCAGCAGCTTCCGCGCGATAGAACTCCGTGTAAACCCGATACTGACCCTGTATATCCAACACAGCGATTTCTGGCCTCATGTCATAAGACTCCTGGCAAGCGGGTAGGGCGCGCAGAACACTCTGCACGAGCTTTATGACAGGTAGGCATACGCCTGGAATGGGAGGCCCATGTCGGTCCGATAACGGCTGGCCGACGGGTGTTGTTATGGCGGGCTGTTTGCCGGGAAGGCCCATGGATCAGGCGCGGGCGGGGCAAAGTGTTTCTTGGAGGTTATAGTCGACTCATCAGTCATATTTTGGCTGACGGTGTGATTCAAGCACCTGACCCCGGAAGTCGCAAGCCACAGAAATGGGTTTTTGCCACTACCGGCCGAACGGTCGTCATATCTGTCGGATTTCATCCGCAGTCAGCGCGCGATACTGGCCCGGCTCGAGGGCTGCATCCAACGTCAGCGGGCCCATTCGCTCGCGATGCAGGCCGATCACCTTGTTATTGAAGTGCCCGAACATGCGCTTGACCTGATGGTAACGGCCTTCAATGATGCTCAAGCGTGCGGTTCTGGGGCCCAGCAGTGCCAATTCGGCCGGTTGGGTGGTGAGGTCTTCAAACGCAAAATACAGGCCCGCAGCGAAGGTCGCCGCGTATTCCGGGCCAATGTCCTGCTCGGTCTGCACCAGGTAGACCTTGGGCAGTTTGGTCTGCGGTTGCGTGAGGCGGCGCGACCATTGGCCGTCGTTGGTGATCAGCACCAGGCCGGTGGTGTTGAAATCCAGGCGGCCGGCAATGTGCAACTCCTCTTTGTCCGGCTCATCCAGTAGATCCAGCACAGTGCGGTGTTGTGGGTCGGCCGTGGCGCTTACGCAACCCTGGGGTTTGTGCAGCATGAAGTAGCGCGCCGGTTTGCCGGCCTGCAGCACATCGTCGTCAACGCACACGCGGCTGAAGGCCCGCACCTCGTGATGCGGGTCGCTGACCGCTACGCCATCGACCGACACCCGCCGTTCAACCAGCAACAGGCGGACTTGCTTGCGATTGAACCGCGGCAGGTTACTGAGGAAACGATCAACCCGCATTACGTCGGCCCGGCGCCACGCAACTGCTCATCGACCTGGGCACAGCGCGGGCACAGGCAGGCCTTGTTGCGCAATTCGTCGGGCAGGGCCTGGAGGACTGCCGGGTCGATGGTGACGCTGTAACACCAGCACGCCTGGTCGACCGTGCGCGGGTCAGCCAGGGAGCAGTCGTTGCGGGCGCCGCAGGCAGGGCAAAGGGTGGGCGTGGTCATGGGCAGGTTCGGGCTGGATCGGACAAGTTTCCGGAGAGTTCCCGGTGTGCCTTGTACGATACAGGGCCGACCCTGCCCAGGCTACTCAGAGCTGGAACTTGCTGACCAGTACGTTGAACGAGGTGGCCAGGCGCGACAGGTCCTGGCTGGAGGCGTTGGTCTGATGCGCACCGGCGGCCGTCTGGGTGGACAGATCCTGGATGTTCAGCAGGTTGCGGTCCACCTCGCGCGCTACCTGGGCCTGCTCCTCGGATGCCGAAGCGATCACCAGGTTGCGTTCATTGATCTTCGCCACACTGGTGGTGATCCGTTGCAGGGCCTCGCCGGCGTTCTGCGCCAGGGCCTGGGTGTTGTTGGCCCAGGTCAGGCTCTTGTTCATCGCCGCGACGGCATTGTCGGCGCCGATCTGCACTTCACCAATCATCTTTTCAATGTCGACTGTGGACGTCTGGGTACGGTGGGCCAGCGCCCGCACTTCATCGGCGACCACCGCGAAACCACGCCCCTGCTCACCCGCACGAGCGGCTTCAATAGCAGCGTTAAGGGCCAGCAGGTTGGTCTGTTCGGCAATGCCACGGATCACATCGATCACCTTGCCGATTTCCCGTACCTGGCCGGCGAGCTCTGCAACCGATTGCGTGGAGCCGTTGATCTCGACCACCATGGAGTTCATGCCGGACACCGCCTGCTCCACTTGTTGGCGACCATCTTCGGCCTCGGTGGTGGCCTGGCGCGACACTTCAGAGGTGGAGACTGCGTTGCTGGCCACTTCTTCCACTGCGGCGGTCATCTGGTTGACGGCGGTGGCGGCTTGTTGAATCTCATCATTCTGACGCGTCAGGCCACGGCTGCTTTCATCGGTGACCGCACTCATTTCTTCGGCCGCCGAGGCCAACTGGTCGGATGCGTTGGCGATTTCCATGAGAGTGCTTTTCAGGCCGCCCTGCATACCCGACAACGCCATCAGCAGTTGCCCCGCTTCGTCGGTACGTTCGGTGATGATGGCCTGGGTCAAATCACCCTGAGCAATACGTTGGGCGCTTTCCACGGCCTGGGCGATAGGGCGGGTGATCAGGCGCGTGATCAGCACGCCAACAATGATCGCGATGATGAAAGCCAGCAAAATGCCGCCGATCATCCACGTCAAGGCGCTACTGCGCAGCTCCTCGGCAGCGATCGCGCCTTCCTTGATCTGGCGGTTATTGGATTCGACCATTATGCGGATCAGCTCGCGTGCCTGACGGAACAGTTCGTTGTTGGTGGTATTGAGCTGAGTGCGGGCTTGATCGATCTGGCCGGCGTCGAGCAGAGAAATGATGCGCTCGGAGTTGCTGATGTAGGTGGGCCACATCTGATCGAGCTTGTCTCCTGCTACCCGTTCGTCATCTTCCAGCGGCGTTGCGCGATAGGTGGCGTAGGCAGCCTGGCTGCGCTTGAGCTCCTGGGCGATATCCTGGCGCACGCGTTCGCGATCCTGTGGGGCAACATCGCCTTTGCTGGCGTCCATCAAGCGGTACATGCCGCGGTTATGGGCCATAAGGCCGTTGAGGGTAGCGGCTGTATTACTCACAGAGACCAGGTTGTTGGAGAACGTCAGTTCCAATGCCGTGGAGAGACGAACCACGCCTTTGATGCCTAGAAGGCCCACCCCAAAAGTGATTAGCGCACACAATAGAAATGACAGCAGCAATTTGGTCGAGATTTTCATGGGCGATTCCGGAAAGGGTAGCGAAGAGGGCACGCTAGAGCCTCCCTGGCCCTTTGTGGTGTCATAGTGACATCATCGCAACAGGCAAAGTTGCATGCCAGATAAATTTACTGAATCGATAAAGCCAGAAGGGATGTATCAAGTTGTTGCGAAAACGCACCAGATTCTGTTTTTGATGTCAGATGTTTCGTCATTCAGTGAAATCTGAATGCCGCGCTCCAGCGTCGCTGGAGGTGCTCTCTCGCGGTCCAGGAGGCCGCCATGTATCGACGACTGCTGCTCACTGCTTTACTCGGCCTGACCTTGTCAGCTTGCGTGCCTTACTACGAGGGAGGCGGCACCTACTACCGCTCCGAAGTCTACACAGCGCCTGCGCCGGCCTATTACTACGGCGGCCCTGCCTATTACGGGCGCGGCTACTACGCGCCGGCACCGCGCTATTACTCAGCGCCGCGGTACTACTCGGCCCCCCGGTATTATCAGCCGTCACCGCGCTATTACCCACGGCCCGGCTACCGACCCTATCAAAATCAGGACTGGGGCAGCCGTTGGGGTAACGGCGGCGGTCACGGGCGCGGCTCCGATCATGGAGGCGGGCGCGGCGGGCATCGCTGACGAGCGGAAGAAACGGCGCATGAGGCGCCGTTTTTTTATACCTGGCGTTTATAAGTACTGTCAGAATTAACAGCTATATTTTGGGGCCAAACTATATTTCACTGCACGAAAGCCGTTGTGCTTGTCCAGTGGAGCGACTCGTCGAATGAACCTCCCTCTATTCAAACAGCAGGTGGCCCTGTGCATCTTGATGCTCAGCGCTATCGCCCAAGTGCAGGCTGAGCAAGGCTGCCCCTATCCCTCCGCGATCCGGTACATCGACGGGCATTTCAGAACCGTGGACAAGCAACTGCTGTGGCAGAGCCCGAAGGTCGACAGCCGTGACTTTATCGACCTGTTTATCGGCGCAATCTTCATGCCGGGCAGCGGGCAAGAGCGGGAAGACGGCTACATGGACAAATGTCTCTACCGCAGCGGCAGCGGTAACCTGGTTGCCATGAGACCGGCCCTGGGAGACCTTGTCACCAACATGTCGTTGACCAGTACTTCGCATTGGGAGCCTGGCGAAGCTCCTTTCGAACAACAGGTTTTTCTGTGCCGCGACAGCCAGCCCGACAACTGCGCGTTCAGGGTCAACGGTCGGTAGGCATGAGCTGTCAGTAGTCGGACAAATCCGCCAGCGGGTGGCGACCTTCCCAGGCTTTGTTGAAATGCGCCTGGACTACCGCGTCCGGGATCGTGTCGATATCCGGCCAGTGCCAGTGGGGCGCCTGGTCCTTGTCGATCAAACGTGCGCGTACGCCTTCGGCAAACTCGGGGTGACGGCAGCAATTGAGGCTCAAGGTGTACTCCACCTGAAATACCTGGGCCAACGACAGATGACGGGCGCGCCGCAGATGCTCCCACAGCAGATGCGCGGTCAGCGGGCAACCGTCGCTGAGGGTTTTGCCGGCGCGGCTCAACAGCGGGTCGGTGTGCTCGCGCAGCAGGCTCAAGGCGTGCCAGGCACAACGTACGTCACCCACGTCCAGCCACTCGTCGATCTGCGCACGACGCGGTAGCCATTGTGCCTCGGGCTGCTGGCCAAGCGCTTCCTGGCTCAGGGCCTTGAGCAAGCTGTTGAGCTGTTTCGCGGTCTGCTCCTGCCAGTTCAGGCGCAGCAGGCCCTCGATCAGCGCCTCTTGTTGGTCATCGCGCAGGAAACGGTCGGCCAGGCCCAGATCCAGGGCATCTCGAGCGTTGATCGGCGCGCCGGTAAGGCCGAGGAACACACCCAACTTGCCGGGCAAGCGCGAGAGAAACCAGCCGGCGCCCACGTCCGGGTACAGGCCGATGCTGATTTCGGGCATGCCCAGGCGGCTGCTGGGCGTCACGATGCGCACCGCCGCGCTTTGCAGCAACCCCATGCCGCCGCCGAGCACGTAACCGTGGCCCCAACAGATCAGTGGCTTGGGATAGGTGTGCAGGCGATAGTCGAGACGATATTCGGCGGCAAAAAACTGCGCCGCCAGGCCGGGCACCGTGCCGGGATGTTCACGACAAGCCTGGGCCAGGCTGCGTACTTCGCCACCGGCGCAAAAGGCTTTGGCGCTGTTGCCGCGCAGCAGCACGCAGACGATATGCGGGTCTTTGGCCCAGGCCTCCAGGCGTTCGCTCAGGCCCAGGATCATGGGCAAGGACAGGGCGTTGAGGGATTTTTCCGCGTCCAGGCTGGCGATGCCGAGGCGAGCACCGTCGCTGCCAGTCAGCTCTTCGAAGTGCAGGTTCATCGTGACCTCAATCGATAGGTTGAAAGATAAGTATGATCGCTGGGTAGGAAAGTGCCGGTGGTGTGTCAGATCAATTGACAAGCGGAGTGGGCTTTCCTAGGGTTCGCTTCATTCTTTTGACAAGACACGTGCACGATGACCGACGGCGACCGTATCAAACTCGAACCCAGCTGGAAACACGCCCTGCGCGACGAATTCGAACAGCCCTACATGGCCCAGTTGCGCGAGTTCCTGCGTCAGGAGCATGCGGCCGGCAAAGAGATCTACCCGCCCGGCCCGCTGATTTTCAATGCGCTCAATTCCACGCCGCTGGACCAGGTCAAGGTGGTGATCCTGGGCCAGGACCCCTACCACGGCCCCGGCCAGGCCCATGGCCTGTGCTTCTCGGTACAACCGGGCGTGCCGACGCCGCCGTCGCTGGTCAATATCTATAAAGAGCTCAAGCGCGACCTGAACATCGACATCCCCAACCACGGCTGCCTGCAAAGCTGGGCCGACCAGGGCGTGCTGCTGCTCAACACCACCATGACCGTCGAGCGCGCCAATGCCAACGCCCACGCGGGCAAGGGCTGGCAGTTCTTTACCGATCGGATTATCGAAGTGGTCAGCCAGCACCAACCGCACCTGGTGTTCCTGCTGTGGGGCGCGCATGCCCAGAGCAAGCAGAAGCTGATCGATGCCACCAAGCACCTGGTGCTGACCTCGGTGCATCCCTCGCCGTTGTCGGCGTATCGCGGGTTCCTGGGGTGTGGGCACTTCAGCCGTGCCAACAAGTTTCTTGAGCAGAATGGCGAGACGCCGATTGATTGGCGGTTGCCTCCAATCTGAACCCGGAGCGGCCCAGACTTAAAGTCTTACTCGAGCAATAGTGTTGTCGCCGCTGTTGGCGACATAGGCCATACGGCCATCACTGGTGCTGCAAATCCCCATGGGCCTGTTGAACCCCTCAAAGGTGCCGACGACGCTTTCGCTGGTGGTATTGAGGATACTGACCCGGTGGCCTTGGGTTTCCGTGACGTAGGCCAGCCCACGCATGCTATTGAACGTGATATCCCATGGTTGCAGCAGGTTGCTCAGGATTTGGCTGTGTCTGCTAGTGGTGGTGTCGCCTATGTAAATCTGGTTGGCGGTCGGGTAAAGGATGTAGATGCGGGCGATGTGAGTAGCATGAGCGATAGTGGAAGGCTGGCCGGGAACTTGGGTATTGACCGTACTCACCAAACGATTGGTCCCCAGATGGACCGTGAACCAACTCGCGAACCCGTTGGCCAAGTGGGCTCGTGCATTCCCAGGTGCGATTGTGACGATGTCGGGCGCAGCGTCGAATCTCAGTTTGATGCGTTGCTGAGGATTGCTGATTTCAATGATATCCAGCTCGCCGGCTCTGTCTGGTGCATAAAGCCGCAACCCACTCGAGTTAATTGCAATGCCGTTGATGGAGATAAAGCCGCTCAACGTGTCGAGTACATCAAAGGTAGTGATACTGATCACCACGATGACAGGATTGCCGGGGCGGTTCGCATAGCTGATATAGAGCCACGGGCGTGTCGGGTGAAGGACCAGCCAGAGTGGAGCTCCGTGACCTTCAACCGTGTGGATGATGGCATTGCTCGCAGTATCGATGATCGTTACGGACTCACCGTTAGTGCTGGCAACATATAGGCGTGTTCCGTCCTGGTTGACCAATAGGCGGCTTGGTGTGTCTGTAAGGTGTATTACGTCGACAATGCCTTCAGGCTCCACGTCGTCGTTTTGCTGCTGAGTGAGGTGCACGGTGCGTTTCATAACCTTTCCTTTGATGGATTAGGTGGTTGGGTTGATTGAAACGACGGCACATCAGTATGGCTAGCTGTGAGAATTGACAGTTCCGACGAATGGCTGTGGTCGGTCAGGGATGGCGATCCCACCGCCTGAACAACGGCTCCGCCAGAAACAACACAAACAACAACCGCATCACCTGCATCGCTGTCACCAGGGGCACCGACAGTTGCAGGGTCTCGGCGGTGAGGCTCATTTCGGCGATGCCGCCGGGCATCATGCCCAAGGTCAGTGAGCGCAGGTCAAGGCCGGTCAATGCACTCAAACCCACTGCGGCGACGGTCGCCAATGCCATGGTCAAGGCCGTGCCGATCAAGGTGCGCCCGATGAACGAGGGCGCGCGGCGGAAGAACTGCCGGTTGAAGTGGCAGCCCAGGCCGCTGCCGATCAGCCATTGGCCGATCTGGCTGCCGCCATCGGGCAGGCCGATATGCAAGTCCCACACAACGCTGGCGGTGGCACTCACCAGCAATGGCCCGAACAGCCAGGGGTTGGGCTGACGCAAACGCTGCCAGCCCCAGGCCATCAGCGCGCCGATAGGAAACAACGCCAGCAGCCAAGGCCAACTCACCGGCGCCGGATGAAACTGTGGCGTGCCACCCTCCAGCACGTACTTGAAGATCGCCGGTACACACAGCACCACCACCAGCACCCGCAAACTCTGCCCCGCCGCGACCCGGCTGAGCACCGCACCGTTGCGTGCGCCGAGGTTGACCATCTCGCCGGAGCCGCCCGGCATGCTCGAGAAAAACGCGGTGGCGCGGTCTTCGCCGCTACGGCGCATCAACCACACACCCACCACACTCGACAGGCTGGTGACCAGCGCACCGAAGAAGATCAGCCCGAAGTGGCTCATCACCTGTTCGATCACCACGGGGGTGAAGTGCAGGCCGATACCGATGCCGACCACCCATTGGCCGCATTTGCGCCCGCCGGGGATCTCGGCCAATTGCCAAGGGGTCAGGCAGCGCACCAGGATGATCGCCAGCAACGAGCCAACCATATACGGCAAAGGCCAGCCGACGAGGCTGGCCAGGTAACCGCCGGCCAGGCCGACCAGCGGTGTTCCCCACCAATGTTTAAAGGTGGTCTCAGACATCGGCCACGGCACGACGCTGCAGGGCACGTTTGCGGTAGATACGCACCAGCGGGAAGGCCAGCATCAGCACCGTCAACACCCACACACCGAAGGTGATCGGGCTCGACCAGAGGATGTCCAGCGCGCCGTTGGAAATCGACAGCGCACGGCGCAGGTTCTGCTCCATCAGGCCGCCGAGGATAAAGCCCAGCAGCACCGGCGACAGCGGGAAGTCAAGCTTGCGCAGGATGTAGCCGAAGATACCGATGCCGATCATCAGGAACAGGTCGAAGGTGGTGGCGTGCACGGCGTACACCCCGATCGCGGTGATGATGGCGATCACCGGCACCAGCGCCCAGTTCGGTACGGCGAGGATGCGCGTGAAGATGCGGATCATCGGGATGTTGAGGATCACCAGCATGATATTGGCGATAAACAACGACGCGATCAGGCCCCAGACGATGTCGGGTTGCTGTTGGAACAGCAGCGGGCCAGGGGTGATGTTGTACAGCGAGAGGGCGCCGATCATCACCGCCGTGGTGCCCGAACCGGGAACGCCCAGGGTCAGCATCGGGACCAGGGCGCCGCAGGCGGACGCGCCGATCGCGGTTTCCGGGGCCGCGAGGCCGCGCATGTCACCTTGGCCGAATTTGCCGCCGGCGCCGGCCATGCGTTTTTCGGTCATGTAGGCAACGGCTGAGGCCAGGGTGGCCCCGGCGCCAGGCAGCACGCCCATGATGAAACCGAGCAAGCCGCAACGGATATTCACCACAAATACCGCGCCCGCTTCCTTCAGGTTGAACATCATGCGTCCGGTGGCTTTGACCGCTTCCTGGCCCCGGTGGGTTTTTTCCAGCAACAACAGGATCTCGCTGATGGAGAACAGGCCCAGCACCAGCACCACGAACTGGATGCCGTCAGTGAGGTGGATATTGTCGCCGGTAAAGCGGTACACGCCGCTGTTGGCGTCGATGCCGACCGCCGAGAGGAACAGGCCGATCAGCGCGGCGACAAAGGTTTTCAACGGCTTGTCACCGGCCATGCCGCCGAGGCAGACAATCGCGAACACCATCAGGACGAAATATTCCGCCGGGCCGAAGGCAATCGCCCATTTGGCCAGCAGCGGCGCGAACAACACCATGCCGCAGGTGGCGATGAACGCACCGATGAACGAACTCCAGGCGGACAACGACAGCGCCACACCGGCCAGGCCTTTGCGGGCCATCGGGTAACCGTCGAGGGTGGTCATCACGGTGGAGGCTTCGCCGGGGATGTTCAGCAGGATCGAGCTGATACGCCCGCCGTACTCGCAACCCAGGTACACGGCGGCCAGCAGGATCAACGCCGACTCCGGCGGCAGGCCCAGGGCGAAGGCGATGGGGATCAACAGCGCCACGCCGTTGATGGGCCCCAGGCCCGGCAACAGGCCGACCACGGTGCCGATCAAGGTGCCGCACAGCGCGGTCACCAGGTTGTAGGGGCTCAGTGCAACGCCGAAGCCCTGGCCCAAATAGCCGAAAGTATCCATATCAGTTCTCCAGAACGTCGAGCAGGCCGAGGGGCAGCGGTACGTCCATGGCCTTATCGAACAGCAGATAAAGGCCGACGCTCATCAAGGTGATGATCACCGCACCGGGCAACCAGCGGCCGCCATACAGCCGTGCCATCGGAATACCGATCAACATGCTGCTGAGGATGAAACCCAGGGATTCGAAGGTGCCGGCAAAGATCAGCAGCAAGACCACGCAGATGCCGATCTTGATCAGGGTTTCACGGTCCAGCGCGGGTTCTTCTTCCGTGTGCTTGGTCGGCTGTGGGCGAAACAGCATGTAGAGCAGGCCCAGGCTCATCAGCCCGAGCATCAACAGCGGGTAGGCGCGAGGCCCGACCGGCTCGTAGGAAAACGACGCCTGATACGGCCAGGCCATCAGCGCGAGGCCCGCGCAGACCAGCAGCATCACCGAGGCGAAAATGCGTTGTAAGAGCATAGGAGACTCCAAAGCCGACTTTTGTAGGAGCAAGCTTGCTCGCGAAAAACGCCAACGATGACGCGTGCCGTCTGAATACACGGGGCGCCCTTGAGTTCTTCGCGAGCAAGCTCGCTCCTACAGCGGCATTACATGGCTGGGGGCGATTACTGGATCAGGCCGAACTCTTTGGCCAGCACTTTGTAGTCAGCCACCTGTTTCTTCACGTAGGTGTCCAGCTCCGGGCCGGTCATGGCGAACGGGAACAACTCGCGCTGGTCACGCAGCTTGGCGAACTCCTCGGAAGCCAGCAGTTTGTCGAATGCTTCCTTCCACCAGGCGTAGTCGGCATCGCTGACTTTTGGCCCGAGGTAGAAGCCACGTACCACGGGCCAGACGATGTCGTAGCCTTGCTCTTTGGCGGTCGGAATGTTCTTCATTTCCGGCTCGTCCAGGCGCTGCTCGGAGAACACCGCCAGCAGGCGCATGTCGCCGCTCAGGATGTGCGGCATGGAGTCGGAAATGTCGGTACTGCCCACCTGAATGTGGCCACCGAGCAAGGCGGTGGCGATTTCACCGCCGCCTTCAAGCGCCACATAGCGCAGCTCACGCGGGTTGATCCCAGCGGCCTTGGCGATGAGCGCAGTTTGCATCCAGTCCTGGCTGCCGACGGTGCCGCCGGAGCCGATGACCACGCTGCCCGGATCTTTCTTCAGGGCTTTGACCAGATCGTCGAGGTTCTTGTAGGGCGAATCGGCTTTCACCGCGATAGCCCCGTAGCTGGTGCCGACCGCCGCCAACCAACGCACGGCGCTTTCATCGAAGCGACCGAACTTGCCTTGCGCGAGGTTCAGCAGCGAACCGCTGGACCATGCGACCAGCGTGCCGGCATCCGCAGGGCGCTGGGCTACCACCGCGTTGTAGGCCACCGCGCCCACACCGCCGGGCATGTAGGTCACGCGCATCGGCTTGCTCAGCAGTTTTTCGTTGACCAGCGCGCTTTGCGCCAGTTTGCAGGTCAGGTCAAACCCACCGCCGGGGGAGGCCGGGGCGATGCATTCCGGGCGCTTGGGTTCGTCGGCCAGCAGTTGGCCGGCGAACAGCATGCAGCCGGCGGCAAGGGCCAATTTACGCAGTGAAAAGGTCATGGGTCTCTCCGTCGTTGTTGTTATGAGCTTGTTTGACTACCAAAGCGCCAGGCTGTAACTGACCAACAGGCGTACTTCATCCGCATCACGGGCCGAATAGTTGGAACGGTACGTGGCATTGCGCAGGCGCACGGCGACGTCCTTGAACGTGCCGCTTTGCACCACGTAGCGGATCTCGCTGTTGCGTTCCCACTCTTTGCCGGTCTCGCCGTTCTTGAGTTTGATATGGTCGCCCGACAGGTAGCGGCTCATGAAGCTCAAACCTGGGATCCCCAGTTTGGCGAAGTCGTAGTCATAGCGCGCTTGCCAGGAGCGTTCTTCGGCGCCGGCAAAGTCGTTGATCTGTACGAAGTTGACCAGGTACGGGTCGCTGCCATCCACATAAGGAAAGGCGCTGTCGCCGGACATGTGCTGGTAACCGGCGCTGAGCTTATGGCCATTGAGGGCATAGCTGAAGAGGCCGTTGAGGGAGGTGTTGTCGATGTTGCCGCCGCGGGACGCACCGGTGTCATCGCTGATGGCCAGGCGCAGGTCGGCGCCAAAGATGCCGGGGCCCATCGGGCGCGAGGCCACCAGGCCGAGGAAGTGCTGGCGGTAGACGTCATCGAGCTGGGCGAAGTGGTAGCTGCCGGTGATTTTGTCGGCGAACTTGTAGTCGACGCCGCCGAAGTTGAAGTGCTTGCCGGTGGCGCCGCCGACGAAACGGCTGTTCTTGTTGTTGAGGGCGATGTCTTCGTAGTCGGTGGAGTCGCGGTCCTTGGCTTTGTCCAGGCGGCCACCGGTGAACACCAGGTTCTTGAATTCTTTCGAGGTGAGCAGGCCGCCGTTGAACGTCTGCGGCAGGATGCGGCCGTCGTTGGGCTTGAGGATCGGCAGTTCGGGGATCAGTGCGCCGATTTTCAGTTCGGTGGCGGAGATCTTCACTTTGCCGGTCAGGCCGAGTTTGCTGTACTCGTCGACCGCACGACCATCGTCGGTGGGCAACAGGCCGGTGCCGGTGCGGTCGGGGCTGGAGTCGAGCTTGACGCCGAGCATGCCCAGCGCATCCACGCCAAACCCCACGGTGCCGTCGGTGTAGCCCGATTGCAGGTTGAGCATGAAGCCCTGGGCCCATTCGTCACGCTTGGATTGCTGCGCGCTGGTGCCGTCACGAAAGTCGCGGTTGAAGTACATGTTGCGAGTTTCCAGGGTCGCGCTGCTGTCTTCGAAGAAGGCGGCCTGGCTAAGCGGCGCAAAGCCGGCAAGCGCAGCGGCACTGGCGAGGGCGGTGTGGGTCAGGCGGGAAAACCGGACAGGCGGGCAAGCCTGGGGCTGTGTCGACAGCATGGGGGTGTACTCCGTTATTGTTCTTATTTTGGCGAAAACGCTTCGAGGCGTTTTTCGAGCGTTGCGCTCAGGCAACGGGGTGGGCATAGACCACCGTAACGGGATGCTAAAGGGCGAACCTTTCACTAACCTTTCAGTTGTCTTTCAATGTTTTCAGGCTTCACAGGCCAGGCGGCGTCTGTAAACTGCCTCGCAAAGCGTGGCGTCGACCATGCCCGAATGAGGTGAAAATCCATGCGTGTCCTCTTGGTTGAAGACCATCTGCAGCTCGCCGAAAGTGTCGCCCAGGCGCTCAAGAGCACGGGCTTGACCGTCGATGTGCTGCACGATGGGGTGGCTGCGGATCTGGCCTTGGGCAGCGAGGAGTATGCGGTGCTGGTCCTCGATGTCGGGCTGCCGCGCATGGATGGTTTCGAGGTGCTTGCACGCTTGCGGGCACGCGGCAAGAACCTGCCGGTGCTGATGCTGACGGCGCGCAGTGATGTGAAGGACCGCGTGCATGGCCTGAACCTGGGCGCCGACGACTACCTCGCCAAGCCGTTTGAACTGACGGAACTGGAAGCGCGGGTCAAGGCGCTGTTGCGCCGCAGCGTACTCGGCGGCGAGCGCCAGCAGACCTGCGGTGTGCTGGTCTACGACCTGGATACCCGACGGTTCACGGTGGGGGGCGAGTTGATGACGTTGACCTCTCGCGAGCAAGCGGTCCTGGAGGCTTTGATTGCGCGCCCGGGCCGTGTGATGAGCAAGGAGCAACTGGCTTCCCAGGTGTTCGGCCTGGACGAGGAAGCCAGCCCCGATGCGATCGAAATCTACGTGCATCGCCTGCGCAAGAAGCTCGATGGGCAACCCATCGCCATCGTGACGTTCCGTGGCCTGGGGTACTTGCTGGAAGCGCGTGATGCATAAGCCCAGCAGCCTGCGTTGGCGGCTGCTGTGGAACCTGGCGCTGCTGTTGGTGGTGTTGATGCTCGCCAGTGGCCTGAGCGCTTACTGGAATGGACGCGAAGCCGCCGATACCGCCTATGACCGCACGCTGCTGGCCTCGGCGCGGACGATCGCCGCCGGTTTGACCCAGGTCGATGGCACCCTAAGTGCCAATGTGCCGTATGTGGCCCTGGATACCTTCGCCTATGACAGTGCTGGGCGCATTTATTACCAGGTCAATGACATCGATCAGAAGCTGATCTCGGGCTACGAACACCTTCCCGGCCCGCCGCCCGGCACACCGCGCACCGATGATTACCCGGCCCTGGCGCGCTTCTATGACGCCAAGTATCAGGGCCAGTCCGTGCGGGTGGTGAGCCTGCTCAAGGCGGTCTCCGAACCGAATATGAACGGCATGGCGGAAATTCGCGTCGCCGAGACGCAGGAGGCGCGCGTCGCCATGGCGCGTAGCCTGATGGCCGACACCTTGCTGCGCTTGGGCATGCTGGCCATCGGCGCGTTGCTGTTGGTGTGGTTTGCCGTGAGCGCGGCGCTGCGCCCGCTGGAGCGCCTGCGTACGGCGGTGGAGGAGCGTCAGCCCGACGACTTGCGGCCGCTGCCGTTGGTGGAAGTGCAGCATGAGTTTGGCCCTCTGGTGCGTTCCATCAACCACTTCACCGAACGTCTGCGCGGCCAGTTCGAGCGCCAGGCGCAGTTCATTGCCGACGCCTCCCACGAGTTGCGTACCCCGTTGGCCGCATTGAAGGCTCGGCTGGAACTGGGCCTGCGTGCCGAAGACCCCGGCACCTGGCGCAGCACCCTGGAGACGGCGGCCCAGGGCACCGACCGCCTGACGCACCTGGCCAATCAATTGTTGTCCCTGGCGCGTATCGAAAACGGCGCCCGGGCGATTGCCGAGGGTGGCGCGCAGCTACTCGACCTCAGCCAACTGGCGCGGGAACTGGGCATGGCCATGGCGCCGCTGGCCCATGCGCGGGGTGTCGCCCTGGCCTTGGAAGCCGATGAACCGGTGTGGCTGCGCGGCGAGCCGACGTTGTTGAATGAACTGCTGAGCAACCTGGTGGACAACGCACTCGCCCACACCCCGCCTGGCGGCAACGTGATCCTGCGGGTCATGGCCCCGGCCGTGCTGGAGGTCGAGGATGATGGGCCAGGTATCCCGCTGGATGAGCGGGACCGGGTTTTCGAACGTTTCTACCGCCGTAGCCAGCAGGGTGTGGGTTCGGGGCTGGGGTTGGCGATTGTCGGGGAGATCTGCCGGGCGCATCTGGCGCAGATCAGTTTGCACGACGGTGAATCGGCGGGGTTGAAAGTGCGGGTGAGTTTTATCGCGGGGTGATCAGTAAAACATCGAGCGTGCTTCATCCAGCTCTGTCAGAAGGGCATCGCTGTAGAGATCTGTGCGCAATTTCCTGGCGGACGGCAATGTCGATACCGGTACGTTCGCCAACGGGTGGCCGGTGCCTCGGTGGCAATACAGGTTGGCGATCTGTACCAGGTCGATGTAGTCCAGCTTCGCCGAGTCACGCTCCAGGTCCAGGTATTGCACCGGCAGGTTGGCCAGCATCTCCGGGAAATCCCAGACGCGCAGCAGTTTGTTCCCGAGCACCGGGTGAATGCTGTCGATGACGTGATTCAGGCTGACCGGGTCCGAGAGC
Organism: Pseudomonas sp. R19M; assembly: GCF_050312585.1. Taxonomy (NCBI): domain Bacteria; kingdom Pseudomonadati; phylum Pseudomonadota; class Gammaproteobacteria; order Pseudomonadales; family Pseudomonadaceae; genus Pseudomonas; species Pseudomonas sp. R19M. The sequence continues at coordinate 11,237 of NZ_JBNPJV010000016.1, read as the reverse complement.
AGTTCGTAGTGGTCTTCGGCATAGGTGAGGATCGGCAGCACGCCGATTTGGTGGACCAGCCCGCCAAGGGCTGCCTGGTCCGGCTTCAACTGGCTGAAGCGGCGGCACAGGGCATAGCTGACGCCTGCCACTTCCAGGCTGCGCCGCCAGACTTCACGCATTTTCAACTCGACCACTTCGGAGCGGGCGTGGAAGATTTGCTCCATCACCAGGCCGATGGCCAGGTTGCTGCTGTAGTTGGTGCCCAGCCGGGTGATGGCGGTATGCAGGTCGGTGACTTCCTGAGTTGCGCGCAACAGTGGGCTGTTGACCACTTTGATCAGCCGCGCCGACAAAGCGGTATCGCGACCGATCACCTTGCTCAAGTGGCTGATGCTGATATCCGGGTCTTCGGCGGCTTGGCGAATCTTCAGGGCCACTTCCGGTAATGTCGGCAGAACCAGGTCATCGTTGTCGATGGCCTTCACCAAAGCCTGTTGAACTTTTTCCGCCAGCTTGTTCATTCATGCTCTCTAGGGTGCTGCAAAAAGGTACGGCGATTAACGCTGGATCTCTTTATCGCGATCCAGTGGGTAAGGCAGGTCGAGCAGTTGCAGGCCAGGGCCTTCCAGGGTGCCCAAGTGCACATCGCCGCTGTCGGCAGCTTCGGCTTGCAACACCGCCAGAAGTTCAACGGATGAGTCAGCTTTTGCCGCGATCACCACTTCGCCGATCGAACTGTTGTGGCTGGGAGAGAACAGCGGGGTGCCGGGCTCCGGAAGTTCGGCCGCGTTGAGACTCAGGCGATACAGGCGTCGCTTGAGCTTGCCCAGGTATTGCATGCGGGCGACGATTTCCTGGCCGGTGTAGCAACCTTTCTTGAAGCTGACGCCGCCTACGGCCTGCAGGTTGAGCATCTGTGGAATGAACAGTTCGCGCGTTTGCGGCATGACCTGGCCGATACCGGCGCGGATCTGGCCGAGCAGCCAGTCATTCAAGCCGGCTTCCTTCAACTGTGCATTGAGTTGCGCGTGCAGGGCTTCGGCTTGTTCGGCAGGGGCCCAGAGTTCGGCGCGGCCGGGGGACACACGGATGGCGATCAGCGAGTCGGTACGTACGACGCTGTCGGTCTCGCCAGGCAATTGAAGGCCGAGGCTGGCCAGGGCCTGATCCGCATCCGCCAGACCAAAGCGTGCCCAGGCGGCGCTTTCGTCAGTGAGTTTGGACTTGGAGAACACCGCGTACTTTTTCAGGTCCGCCAGTTGCGGTTCGAGCAATTCGCAGACCATTGCCAGCAGCACGCCATCGCCTTGCAGCAGGATGCGAAAGCTCGACTGCATACGCCCTTTCTGGGTGCAGCGCGCGCCGAGGCTGGCTTGAGTGTCACTCAGGTAATTGAGGTTGCAGGTCAGTTGCCCTTGGAGGAATTTGGCAGCGTCGGCGCCGCGGACGGCGAGAACGCCTTCGTGGGACAAGGGGCAGAAAAAAGCAGAGTCAGCCATGGGTCATCGCAGGTCAAAAAGTCATGGGTGCATCATAGAGGGGCGCCCGGCAAATGGATAGTTTCCGTAAGGGGCGACCAAAGCCGACTGTTCCACCGCCGTCGGGCCTGTATACTTGCGCTCTATTTGAGGAGCGCTCCATGGTCGAAGATGTAGAAATCAATCGCCTCTACTGGCACAGCCGCCGCGGCATGCTGGAGTTGGATGTGTTGCTGGTGCCGTTCACCAAAGAGGTCTATGCGACGCTCGATCAGGTGGATCGTGACCTCTACGTCAGGCTGTTGACTTGCGAAGACCAGGACATGTTCGGCTGGTTCATGGAGCGCAGCGAATCCGAAGACCCGGAGCTGCAACGCATGGTCCGGATGATCCTGGACCGTGTCCAGCCCAAGTAATCGCTTCGAATGCCGCTGGCAGGCCTCTGGGCTGCTGCTGGCGGCATATCTGCTTGCCCAGTTGCTCGCGCTGGGGAGTCTGCTGGTTCTCGACCTTCCTTATTCAAGCCTTGGCACGCTGTTGTGCCTGGCGCATGCCGCCTGGGCACTACCGCGCCACATCCGGCTGACTCACCGTTCGTCGGTTCGCGGTCTGCGCCGGGATGAAGATGGCTGGCAGCTGTTCAGTGATGAGCGCGGCTGGCACAGCGTGCAACTGCGCCCCGACAGCCTGGCATTGCCATGGATCGTGGTGCTGCGTTATCGGGTGCAGGGTGAGTGGCGCGTGCGTTCGCTCTGTGTGCCGAAGGACTCGCAGGCTGCCGATGTGCATCGGCGCCTGCGGGTGCGCCTCAAGTTCAGCCGCCGTAGGTGGTTGGCACCAGGATAGTGTCGCGGGCCTCGGGTAGCATCTGGGGGTAGTCAAGGGTGTAATGCAACCCCCGGCTTTCCTTGCGCTCCATGGCCGAGCGGATCATCAATTCCGCCACCTGGGCCAGGTTGCGTAATTCGATCAGGTCGCGGCTGACCTTATAGTTGCTGTAGAACTCGTCGATCTCATCGAGCAACAATCGCACCCGGTGTTGCGCCCGTTGCAGGCGCTTATTGGTGCGCACGATCCCTACGTAGTCCCACATGAAGCGCCGCAATTCGTCCCAGTTGTGGGCGATGATCACGTCTTCATCCGAATCGGTGACCTGGCTGGCGTCCCAGCGGGGCAGGGCGGCGGGCACTGGAATGTATGGCAGTTGTTCAAGAATGTCGGCCGCCGCCGAGCGCGCGTAGACAAAGCACTCAAGCAGCGAGTTACTGGCCATGCGGTTGGCGCCATGCAGGCCGGTGAAGCTGGTTTCGCCAATTGCATACAGGCCCGGTACATCGGTGCGCCCGTGCTGGTCGACCATTACGCCACCACAGGTGTAGTGCGCCGCCGGCACCACCGGGATCGGGCCTTTGGTGATGTCGATATTGAAGGTCAGGCAGCGTTCGTAGACCGTCGGGAAGTGGCTCTTGATGAAGGCTTCGGGTTTGTGGCTGATGTCCAAGTAGACGCAGTCGATGCCCAGGCGCTTCATTTCATGGTCGATGGCGCGGGCGACGATATCCCGTGGCGCCAGTTCGGCGCGTGGGTCGAAGCGCTGCATGAAGCGCTCACCATTGGGCAGCTTCAGGTGTGCACCTTCACCGCGCAGGGCTTCGGTGACCAGGAAACTCTTGGCCTGCGGGTGGTACAGGCACGTGGGGTGGAATTGGTTGAATTCCAGGTTGGCCACGCGGCAGCCGGAACGCCAGGCCATGGCGATGCCATCGCCGCAGGCTCCGTCGGGGTTGCTGGTGTAGAGGTAGACCTTGGCTGCACCACCGGATGCGAGGATGGTGAAGCGTGCGCCGTAGGTATCGACTTCGCCGCTGGCGCGGTTGAGCACGTAGGCGCCGAGGCAACGTTCGCCGTCCAGGCCCAGGCGTTTTTCGGTGATCAGGTCGACGGCGACGCGTTGTTCCAGCAATTCAATGTTGGGGCGTTGTCGGGCTTGTTCGAGCAAGGTCTTGAAGATCGCGGCACCGGTGGCATCGGCGGCGTGGATGATGCGGCGATGGCTGTGGCCGCCTTCACGGGTCAGGTGGAACTCGAATCCGCCATCATCGTTGCCCGCCTGCTCGTCACGCGTGAACGGCACCCCTTGGTCGATCAACCATTGAATGGCTTCGCGGCTATGTTCGACGGTAAAGCGCACCGCGTCTTCATTGCACAGGCCACCGCCGGCATTCAGGGTGTCCTCAACGTGGGATTGCACCGTGTCGGTGTCGTCCAGCACGGCGGCGACCCCGCCCTGGGCCCAGAAGGTCGAGCCGTTGGCCAGGTCGCCCTTGCTCAGTACGGCAATGCGCAAATGGCTGGGAAGGGTCAGCGCAAGGCTCAAGCCGGCCGCGCCGCTACCGATCACCAGGACATCGTGTTGAAACTGTTGGCTCATTGGAAGGATTCCGCAAAAAGCGATCCGAAAGGCTGGCGCAAACAGGACGCCTGGATCGGCGAATCAAAGGGTCACACGGGCCACTAGTATATAGAGGGGGGGAGCGGCACAATAGCCGGGCATTCGTGGCAATATGAGATTGCCGTGCATCAGTCGGGTGAAATGAGCCGGTTATTGGAGGGGGGAACTTTTTGCAGCAGTCCCGACTCAATAGCAGGTTGCCCGAAAGCTGGGAAAACGTTGAGTTTATTGGCCCGTCGGGAGCATTGGACGCGTCAGGAAGCCGACGACAAGATTATTCGCGCAGCCGGCGTTGCCCGAGCTGCGTTTTTCGTGTGTGCCAAAACAGTGCGCACCGGAAACTTGCTTGAAAGGGGAGAACTTTTGCGAAAAGCCCGAGTCTATGTTTGCAAGCCTGGTCGTTTAGTTATGCAAGCCTCCTTCAAGTACAACGAGGAGTGTTCATGCTAACCCAGGAAGAGGATCAGCAGCTGGTCGAGCGCGTTCAGCGCGGTGACAAGCGTGCATTTGATCTGCTAGTGCTGAAATACCAGCACAAAATTCTCGGGTTGATCGTGCGATTCGTGCACGACACCCATGAAGCGCAGGATGTAGCACAGGAAGCCTTTATCAAGGCATACCGTGCACTAGGCAATTTCCGCGGTGATAGTGCGTTTTACACGTGGCTATATCGCATCGCCATTAACACGGCGAAGAACTATCTGGTGTCTCGCGGCCGCCGCCCACCCGATAGTGATGTAAGTTCAGAAGATGCTGAATTTTACGATGGTGATCATGGCCTCAAGGATCTCGAGTCGCCGGAGCGTTCATTGCTGCGCGACGAAATCGAAGGCACCGTTCATCGCACAATTCAGCAACTGCCGGAAGATTTGCGTACCGCGTTAACTTTACGTGAATTCGATGGTCTGAGTTACGAAGACATTGCGAGCGTCATGCAATGTCCGGTGGGGACTGTAAGGTCACGGATTTTCCGGGCCCGGGAAGCCATCGACAAAGCCTTGCAACCGTTGTTGCAGGAAAACTAAAGACAGCGGCGACAGCCAAGAGAGGAACCGCCATGAGTCGTGATGCCCTGCAGGAATCGCTGTCCGCAGTGATGGATAACGAAGCGGATGAACTGGAACTTCGTCGAGTGCTCAACGCATTTGATGATGCCGAAACCCGTGATACCTGGTCTCGTTACCAAGTCGCTCGGGCGGTGATGCACAAGGATCTACTAATCCCTCGTTTGGATATTGCTGCGGCCGTTTCTGCTGCGCTGGCCGATGAAGCCGTTCCGGCAAAAGCTGCTCGTGGTCCATGGCGTAGCCTGGGTCGCCTGGCGGTTGCTGCTTCGGTGACTGTTGCCGTATTGGCGGGTGTTCGCCTGTACAACCAGGACGAAATCGCCGGTAACGAACTGGCCCAACAGGTTCAGCAACCGGTGATGGCTGGTCCGCAAGTCAAGGGCCCGGCTGTACTGGCTGGCTACAAGGAAAGCTCTGACACCACCGGCCCAATGGCCAATGGCGTACTGCAAGGGCAATCCGGCTGGCAGGATCAGCGCCTTCCAGGCTACCTGCGTCAACACGCACAGGAGTCGGCCTTGAAAGGTACTGAAAGCGCTCTGCCTTACGCACGTGCTGCAAGCCTGGAAAACCGTTGAATCGCTGAGGAGCACTATGCGCGCCATACCGCTCCTCACGCTTTTGCTCAGTAGCTGGTTTGCACTATCCGCCCATGCCGACGAAGCCCAAGACTGGCTGACTCGACTTGGGCGTGCAGAGCAGCAACAAAGCTTCGAAGGTACGTTCGTCTACGAACGTAATGGCAGTTTTTCTACCCATGACATCTGGCATCGTGTCCAGAATGGTCAGGTTCGTGAGCGATTACTCCAGCTCGACGGTTCTGCCCAGGAAGTCGTACGGATAGATGGTCGTACTCAATGCGTCAGCGGCACACTCGTCGCAGGCCTTGGGAATTCGCGTGATGCCTCGGCCGCGCGTGTTCTTGATCCCCAAAAGCTCACTCCCTTTTATGAACTGTCCGTTATCGGGAAATCCCGTGTGGCCGGTCGTAACGCGGTGATTGTCTCGATCACCCCTCGAGACCAATACCGATATGGCTTCGAGTTGCATCTGGATCGCGAAACGGCATTGCCACTCAAATCGTTGTTACTCAACGATCAGGGGCAGTTGTTGGAACGTTTTCAATTCACCCGCCTGAATACGTCGGTCGCGCTTTCTGATCGCGATCTGCAGCCCAGCGGCGAATGTAAAGCCGTCGCCGTTTCCAACAACAACGCGCCAGAAGTACCTGCCGATCAGGCATGGCACCTGAACTGGCTGCCGCCTGGTTTTGAGCCCATCAGCAGTAACGCACGCCGAGATAGCCAAACCCAATCTACTGTCGACAGTTGGATGTATAGCGACGGCCTTGCACGCTTCTCGGTGTTTCTCGAGTCGACAGACGGAGCGAGCGTGACGGAAACCCGCACTCAACTGGGGCCTACGGTTGCGGTGTCGCGGCGCCTGAACACGGTGGACGGCGAGATGATGGTGACGGTTGTCGGCGAAATCCCCATCGGCACCGCCGAACGCATCGCGCTGTCGGTGCGCGGTGAAAAGGTTGCCACCCAGCCATGAGTTGTTAATCCTATGTTCATCCTGACCTTCCAATGTGAGCCTCTGCTTGGTTGGGTATTGAGAGCATGAAATGTCTGGTTCGTTATTTTCACTTGCAAAAAATCCCCATGTTTTTTATAGGTCAGGGCTTGTCGGCTCCGGCCTTGTTTTGTTCGCGGAACAAAGATGCCGATCGTAGTTTTCGGTGTTTCTTGAACCCTGTCGCTCAACCCTGCTCGTCGTAACGGGAGCTGTATGTCGATACCACGTTTGAAGTCTTACTTATCCATAGTCGCCACGGTGCTGGTGCTGGGTCAGGCTGTGTCCGCGCAAGCGGCCGAACTGCCTGACTTCACCCAGTTGGTGGAGCAGGCCTCGCCTGCCGTGGTGAACATCAGTACTACGCAGAAACTGCCCGAGCGCAAAGTCTCGAACCAGCAGATGCCGGACCTCGAAGGGCTGCCGCCGATGCTGCGCGAGTTCTTCGAGCGGGGTATGCCGCAACAGCGCTCCCCACGTGGCGGCGGCGGTGGCCAGCGCGAAGCGCAGTCCCTGGGGTCGGGTTTCATCATTTCTTCCGATGGCTACATCCTCACCAACAATCATGTGATTGCCGATGCTGACGAGATCCTCGTGCGCCTGGCCGACCGCAGTGAGTTGAAAGCCAAGCTGGTCGGTACGGACCCGCGCTCCGATGTGGCCTTGCTGAAAATCGATGGCAAGGATTTACCGGTACTGAAACTGGGTAAATCCCAGGACTTGAAAGCCGGGCAGTGGGTCGTGGCAATCGGTTCGCCATTCGGCTTTGACCATACCGTCACCCAAGGCATCGTCAGTGCCATTGGCCGCAGCCTGCCGAACGAAAACTACGTGCCGTTCATCCAGACCGATGTGCCGATCAACCCAGGTAACTCCGGTGGTCCGTTGTTCAATCTGGCGGGCGAGGTGGTGGGTATCAACTCGCAGATCTATACCCGCTCCGGTGGCTTCATGGGCGTATCCTTCGCGATCCCGATCGATGTTGCCATGGACGTTTCCAACCAGCTCAAGAGCGGTGGCAAAGTCAGCCGCGGCTGGTTGGGTGTCGTGATCCAGGAGGTGAACAAAGACCTGGCTGAATCCTTCGGCCTCGAGAAGCCGGCCGGTGCCCTGGTCGCACAGATTCAGGACGACGGCCCGGCTGCCAAAGGCGGCCTGCAAGTTGGCGACGTGATCCTGAGCATGAACGGCCAGCCGATCATCATGTCCGCCGATTTGCCGCACCTGGTCGGTGCTCTGAAAGCCGGCAGCAAGGCCAAGTTGGAAGTGATCCGTGATGGCAAGCGTCAAAACGTCGAGCTGACCGTAGGGGCTATCCCTGAAGAGGGCGCCGCCCTCGATGCGCTGGGCAACGCCAAGCCAGGCGTTGAGCGCAGCAGCAACCGCCTGGGTATTGCGGTGGTTGAGCTGACCGCTGAGCAGAAGAAGAGCTTCGACCTGAAGGGGGGCGTGGTGATCAAGGAAGTCCAGGACGGCCCAGCCGCCTTGATCGGCCTGCAGCCGGGAGATGTGATCACCCACCTGAACAATCAGGCGATCAACTCCACCAAGGAGTTCGCCGACATCGCCAAGGCGTTGCCGAAGAATCGCTCGGTGTCGATGCGTGTGCTGCGTCAGGGGCGTGCGAGCTTCATCACGTTCAAGCTGGCTGAGTAAGGCTCTAGCCTATTAAAAAGCCCCGCCTTCGTTTAACGAAGGCGGGGCTTTTTTGTGGGCGATGGATTTAGCCCATCATCCCTTTCACCAGACGTTCCTGTTCAATCAATTCACGTTGGCGTGCATCGATACGCGAGGACAGCGGGAAGTTGTTGCCTGCCCGGCGCTTGGCGAAATCCAGCTGTTGAATGGCCTGCTGGAAGTCACCCACCAAGGCAAAGTACTCGGCGCGGGCCTGATGCAAACCGATGATGTTGCCGGACAAACCGCGGGTCTCGGCGACCTGGTACCAGACATCCGGGTCATCGGGGCGGGATTTGAGCAAACCGTCCAGGGCTTTCTCCGCATCTGCGGTACGGTTCTGCTTGAGCAGCAAGTCCACGCGCACCTGATTCAGCGGATAGTTGCCGGGGTATTGGGTGAGCATCCGGTCCGTGCGTTGCTGGGCATCCGGCAGGCGATTGTTGGTGATGTCCAACTCGATCTGCGCCAGGTTGTAGGTGATGTCATTGGGGGCTTTGGCCAGCAGCGGTGCCAGGTTTTCTCGGGCCGCCTTGAGCTGGGTACCCTTGATCTGGGCAATGGCCAGGCCATAGCGTGCCACGTCGTTTTTCGGGTTTTCGTCCAGTTGTGCCTGGAACCGCTTGGCGGCCAGGCCTGGGGTGTCTTCATATTGCAGTTGTACGCGCGCGCGGATCAGTTGATAGCGCAGGCTGTCTTCCTTACCGCCGGGTTTGGCTTGTTCGGCGCGGTTGCGGGTGTCGGCAATCCGCGATTCGGTAACCGGGTGAGTCAGCAGGAACTCCGGTGGCTTGGCGTCGAAGCGGTATTGGCGCATCAGCCGTTCGAACATGGTGGGCATGGAGCGCGGGTCGTACCCGGCTTTTTCCAGGTTGAGGATGCCGATCCGGTCAGCCTCCTGTTCATTCTGGCGCGAGAACCGGCGCTGCTCCTGGATAGCCGCCGCCTGGCTGCCGGCAATGGCGGCAATGCCGGCGTCACCTGCGCCTGCCGCCGCGGCGATGATGCCGCCGAGCAGGGCGGCCATCATCGGGAGCTGCATGCGCGACTGTGCTTCCACGCCCCGTGCAAAGTGACGTTGGGACAAGTGAGCCAGTTCGTGTGCCAATACCGAGGCGTACTCACCTTCGGTCTGGGCATTGAGAAACAGGCCGCCGTTGACCCCGACAATCCCGCCGGGCGCGGCAAAGGCGTTGAGTTGCGGACTGTTGATCAGGATGAATTCCAGGCGCCGATCATTGACCTGGCTGGTCTCCACCAGTTTGTACACGCTGGTTTCGACGTAGTCTTTGAGCTGCGGGTCATTGAGCTGCGACACCTGGCCGCGTAAGTAGGCAAGCCAGGCGCGGCCCAGTTGGTATTCCTGTTGTGGCGAGACAATGGCAGAACTGGCGTCGCCAAGTGACGGCAGGTCGTCAGCGAAGCCTGGAGAGGCCAGCAGGCAAGCCAGCGTCAGCAGGGTAGGGCGCAAAAAAGTCATGCACAAAGCCTTTCGACAAAGAGTCTACTGTAGCCGGACACTGAGCTTCGGACCAGATATTCTAAGCAGCCCAACGCTTGTCCGGAGTAAAACCATGACCGACGCTGTAGCCTTTGATGCGGAGCTTGATGCCAGCGGCCTGAATTGCCCGTTGCCCCTGCTCAAGGCCAAGTTGGAACTCAATCGATTGGCCAGTGGCGCAGTACTCAAGGTGATCGCCACGGATGCCGGCTCCCAGCGCGATTTCCGGACCTTTGCCAAGTTGGCCGGTCATACCCTGCTGCACGAAGAAGACGCCGCCGGGGTGTACCGTTACTGGCTACGAAAGGCCTGAATCGTTCGCCCCATCATCCGAGGTTGATTGATGTTCAAAGTGTTACGAGACTGGATCCAGCGCTACTTTTCCGATGAAGAGGCCGTGGTGCTGGCGGTCCTGCTGTTCCTGGCTTTTACGGCGGTGCTCACTTTGGGTGGCATGCTGGCGCCGGTACTGGCAGGGATGGTGCTGGCGTACCTGATGCAAGGGTTGGTCAACACCCTGGAACGTTTGCGCTTACCGGGTGGTGTGGCGGTGGGGTTGGTGTTTGCCCTGTTCATGGGCTTGCTGGTGGTATTCATCGTGGTGGTGCTGCCGCTGCTGTGGCATCAGTTGATCACCCTGTTCAACGAGTTGCCGGGGATGTTGGCCAAGTGGCAGTCGTTGTTGCTGATGTTGCCTGAACGCTATCCGCATCTGGTGTCGGATGAGCAGGTGGTGCAGGCCATTGAACTGGCGCGCGGCGAGATCGGAAAATTCGGGCAGTGGGCGCTGACCTTTTCTCTGTCCAGCCTGCCGTTGTTGGTCAACATCATGATCTATCTGGTGCTGGTGCCGATCCTGGTGTTTTTCTTCCTCAAGGACCGCGAGATGATCGGCCGCTGGGTCCGCGGTTACCTGCCGCGTGAAAGGGCGCTGATTACCCGAGTGGCCGAAGAGATGAACCGTCAGATTGCCAACTACATTCGCGGCAAGGTGATTGAGATCGTTATCTGTGGGGGCGTCACCTACATCGCCTTTGTGGTCCTCGGGCTCAACTATGCGGCGTTACTGGCACTGCTGGTGGGCGTGTCTGTAGTAGTGCCATATGTCGGCGCAGTGGTGGTGACGGTGCCGGTGACGTTGATCGCCTTGTTCCAGTGGGGGTGGAGCGACCAGTTCATCTACCTGATGGCGGTGTACGGCATTATCCAGACCCTGGATGGCAATGTGCTGGTGCCGCTGCTGTTCTCGGAAGCCGTCAACCTGCACCCGGTGGCGATCATCTGCGCGGTGTTGTTGTTCGGTGGGTTGTGGGGATTCTGGGGCGTGTTCTTCGCGATTCCCCTGGCGACGCTGTTCAAGGCGGTGCTCGACGCGTGGCCGCGACAGGAACCTATAGTTGCACCGCTATTGTAGTGAGCGGGCTTGCCCCGCGCTGGGCGGCAAAGCCGCCCCAAACCCAGGCGCCTCGGTCTGTCTGAAACACCGCGGCGTCCGTGTTGGGGCG
>NZ_JBNPJV010000129.1:0-256 GCF_050312585.1 Pseudomonas sp. R19M | reverse complement strand
TGGCGTCCCCTAGGGGACTCGAACCCCTGTTACCGCCGTGAAAGGGCGGTGTCCTAGGCCACTAGACGAAGGGGACACGCTACTGAAATACATGGTGTGTATTCCAGTGCCCAGAGGCCATGTCCGAAGACTTGGTCCTGGTTTCACTCAATGCCGCCCGAAGGCAACACTGCTTAAAATCTGGAGCGGGAAACGAGACTCGAACTCGCGACCCCGACCTTGGCAAGGTCGTGCTCTACCAACTGAGCTATTCCCG
>NZ_JBNPJV010000128.1:0-286 GCF_050312585.1 Pseudomonas sp. R19M | reverse complement strand
TCCTGAGGCCCGTTGTGCAGGTAGACCTCAGCCCGGTAGTAACGCGTGCGCTCTTCCTCGGGCAGGTCGCTCGGTGCTGCCCTCCACCATCTGATCGTTCCCACGCTCTGCGTGGGAATGTAGCCATGGGCGCTCCGCGTCTGCTCTTAAAAGCCGTGACGCGGAGCATCACAGGATGCATTCCCACGCGGAGCGTGGGAACGAGCATTCAGCGGCTAGCTGTAGACACGGCCAAGGAGTTGCCGATGGCTTTCAAACTGGTCGAGCACATCCCGGGTGATCTGCT
>NZ_JBNPJV010000127.1:0-301 GCF_050312585.1 Pseudomonas sp. R19M | reverse complement strand
TCACCATTGGTGTAAACCAGTCGAGCGGTTCTGTCTCGGTAGTCGCTCCAAACGACGTCTATCAAGGCGACCAAACTTTCACTGCCGCCATCAAAGGCGTTACCGGCGGCGAGCACTTCGAAAATCTGGTGCCGGGCACTACGCCGGTAAATACCACCGTTACCGATACTCCGGGCACTGCGGACACCACCACCGTGACCCTGACTGCGCCAAGCGCAGTTAACGAAGGTGGTCAGATTACGTACACCGCCACGCTTTCTAACAAAGCAGGTACTGACGTCACCCTGAAACTCGACAACGG
>NZ_JBNPJV010000126.1:0-302 GCF_050312585.1 Pseudomonas sp. R19M | reverse complement strand
ATGGCGGTCAACCTGATCGAACGCATGCGCCGCGCCGACCTCAGCGCCGACGTGCGCGTGCTGTTCAGCCAGCCGACCCTGGCCGCGCTGGCGGCTGCGGTGGGCAGTGGGCGTGAGGTAGCCGTACCGGCCAACCTGATCACGCCCGATTGCGTACGCATCACCCCGGACCTGCTGCCGCTGGCGGACCTGGACCAGGCGGCGATCGACCGCATCGTCGCCAGCGTGCCGGGCGGCGTGGCCAACGTGCAGGATATCTACGCCCTGGCACCGTTGCAGGAAGGCATCCTGTACCACCACAT
>NZ_JBNPJV010000125.1:0-317 GCF_050312585.1 Pseudomonas sp. R19M | reverse complement strand
AATCCACTGACCGTGACTTTGGACAATGGCCAGACCATCACCATCGGTGTGAACCAGTCCAGCGGCACCGTCACCACCGTGGCGCCGAACGATGTTTACAACGGCGACCAGACCATCACTACCGCGATCAAAACTGTGAGCGGAGGCGAGCATTTCGAAAATCTGGTGCCAGGTACCGATAAAGTCACTACGACCGTAACGGACACACCGGGCACTGCAGATACCACCACCGTGACCCTGACTGCGCCAAGCGCAGTTAACGAAGGCGGTCAGATCACTTACACCGCGACCTTGAGCAATAAGGCCGGCACCGACGT
>NZ_JBNPJV010000124.1:0-327 GCF_050312585.1 Pseudomonas sp. R19M | reverse complement strand
GGTTATTGTATCCTGGGTAACCTATTAATGATGCCCCGGTTGGCTTTGCTAACTCTATAAGAACATCAGCAGCAGAACCTGACTCAGGCAAAACCATTATTGGATTTCCTGAATTATCCATTGCCACAATTTTATTTTTTCGTTGATCAATGCCAGGCAACGATGGAATAGCCTCTGGCGTTCTTAACGTATGGTTCAGGTTAGAGTTAGCCACACTATCGACATAATTTTTTGTAGCAGCATCCTTAGGTTGTGACGGGTCACGAAGATTGCGGATGTAATTGTCGAGAGCGTCGTAGTAATTTGCCACAAAAGATGGCTTACGCA
>NZ_JBNPJV010000123.1:0-332 GCF_050312585.1 Pseudomonas sp. R19M | reverse complement strand
TGATCGCCTTTATAGACGTCGTTTGGAGCGACTACAGAAACAGACCCGCTCGACTGGTTTACACCGATGGTGATGGTTTGGCCGTTATCCAGGGTGACCGTTAACGGGTTGGTGATGTTAGTCACCGCATTACCCGACTTATCGACCAGCGAAGCGGTGTAAACGATGTTGCCGCCCTCACCAACAGTGTTGGTCGCGGTCAGGACCACATCGACCTTGTCGATGGTGTCGTTGATGATCGTTGTCGCGCCGTTGCCTGCAACTTCCAGCTTCTCGAAGTTGCCGCCGGTAGCGTCGGTGATCTTGACGGTCTGGGTGCTCTTATCAATGAA
>NZ_JBNPJV010000031.1:0-333 GCF_050312585.1 Pseudomonas sp. R19M | reverse complement strand
CGGGGTATAGCGCAGTCCGGTAGCGCGCCTGCTTTGGGAGCAGGATGTCGGGAGTTCGAATCCCCCTACCCCGACCATATTTGGGTCGTTAGCTCAGTTGGTAGAGCAGTTGGCTTTTAACCAATTGGTCGTAGGTTCGAATCCCACACGACCCACCATTTTTGAGACCAGTTAATCCTGGAATCGAATCTTAAGATCAGAGGCCAAAAGCACTGATCGAAGAAGGCGACTGAAAGGTCGCCTTTCTTTTACCGGGGTATAGCGCAGTCCGGTAGCGCGCCTGCTTTGGGAGCAGGATGTCGGGAGTTCGAATCCCCCTACCCCGACCATATT
>NZ_JBNPJV010000122.1:0-351 GCF_050312585.1 Pseudomonas sp. R19M | reverse complement strand
TACGGTCGTAGTGACTTTATCGCTACCTGGCACCAGATTTTCGAAATGCTCGCCGCCGGTCACAGTTTTGATCGCGGTAGTGACGGTCTGGTCGCCGTTGTAAACGTCGTTCGGCGCTACGGTGGTGACGCTGCCGCTGGACTGGTTCACACCGATGGTGATGGTCTGGCCGTTATCCAAAGTCACGGTCAGCGGGTTGGTGATGTTGGTCACCGCATTACCCGACTTGTCGACCAGCGAAGCGGTGTAAACGATGTTGCCGCCTTCACCAACAGTGTTGGTGGCGGTCAGGACCACATCGACCTTGTCGATGGTGTCGTTGATGGTGGTGGTTGCGCCGTTGCCTGCAAC
>NZ_JBNPJV010000085.1:0-363 GCF_050312585.1 Pseudomonas sp. R19M | reverse complement strand
GTGGACGAAGGGGATCGAACCCTCGACAACGGGAGTCACAATCCCGTGCTCTACCAACTGAGCTACGCCCACCATATTGCGTTAACAAAGAAACCAAACCACTTCTTTGTTGAGCCCTACCCTGCTTTTCAACGGGGCCAAGCTTTATTTGGTGCGGATGAAGAGACTCGAACTCTTACGCCTCGCGGCGCTGGAACCTAAATCCAGTGTGTCTACCAATTCCACCACATCCGCGCTTGAAGCTCTTAAAGCAAAGGCGCCAGATGATTAATCTGGCGCCCTTCTAAATATGGGGTGGACGAAGGGGATCGAACCCTCGACAACGGGAGTCACAATCCCGTGCTCTACCAACTGAGCTACGCC